>CAYJDY010000007.1:0-7483 GCA_964369045.1 uncultured Candidatus Saccharibacteria bacterium | reverse complement strand
GCAATGTATATCTTAGGAACGTTTGTTTATAATCTCACGAACCTTCTGTTCGATTAGCTCCCTAGTTTTATTGGTAGTCTCGTATGGCACCCCGTTTGGGTCGTTAATTTTCCAGTATACGTAGTTTGGCGATGATGATAGCCACTTGGGTGTGTACCGCTTGCCAGACATACTCACCACCAGGTCGTATTTGTTTAACATGTCTTTTGTTAATTGCGTTTGCTGTTTGTCGTTTGGATTAAGTCCAAAGTCGTTCATGACGTCAACGGCGTTCGATCTGCCTACACGCTTCTTCCTGTCGGCTAAAGTTTCACCAGGAATTTCTACGTGTGTTCCCGCTGAATCTGCATCTTGTGTCTCAGTGAGCTTGTTATATATCGCTTCGGCCATCTGGCTCCTGGCGACGTTTCCTCTGCAAACAAATAATACTTTCATATGTTTATCATAACAAATACCACTAGTTACATCTGTGTCATGACGACATTGCCTCAGAACCAAGCTGTATATACGGATCTTTATACCGCGTTCCATGTATGGCGTGCCACGTTGCACAAACTCCACATGTATAGGCTATTGCCCGGTTCATGCTTTGCATCTCTTCCTCACTAAGTGCTTGCTCTGCCTCGGAATTATATCCAGCTGTAAGCATGTCTACAATTTCACCTGACGAATAGTCTGAATTAAAGCGCAGTGATGTATATGTGCGCGCTAAATCAATGATTCGAACTGTTCTCTCGGCTGTTTCAAGATCAAATACTGTCGTGACTTCGTCTTCTGCAGTAAACACGTTACTGAGCCACAGATCTCCATGTGTAATGGCTTTAGGTAGGTCATGATCAAAGATTATCCTTCCAAAACTGATCAAGTTAGATAGTGTTGATTTTGCAGGTCCGCTGTATGAAGCAATATCTCTCTCGGCGCGTTCCAGATTGAGCCACTGCATATCATTATCTGGAATCGTGACCCCTTCAAAACATCTATGTATCCGCGCGAGGGTAGCGCCTAAACTGGCAACAAGTTTTGGTGTTACGGTTTTGGGACTTTCTCCGGGGATGTACTTACTCAACACGAATTTTTCACCGCCGTGTTCACCGACATAGTTTCCTGAGCGAATCTCAAGATACTCAGGAGTACCTAGGCCAGCATTGATAAGCCTTTGTTGCATTTGTGCCTCTACAGCGATAGCCTTTGGGCTTTGCTCCTTTAATATCTTCAGAAAGTATCGTTGATCATCTGAACTTGTGACATCAAATACTTCATTGGCGAATGCCTCTTCACTTTTTGTTACCGCGACTAGGCTAGCGTCACTAAATTCACTAAAGATTCCGTTTAGCCTTGCTAGCTCACTCATCTTGAAACCTTTTCATGGGTGGATTATACCCTACAGAATAGATACCCGTAAGATATTGTGTGCTTTAGCGCTTCGACTTCAAAGATCTGAGAAAGACTTCAATCTCCCTGGGCTTTTCAAATACATATATTTCTTTTGAATCCCGGTATTTATTTACTAATGTCATCGGCACGTTTCTATCGTAATAATACAACCATTTCAGGTAATCAATATTAACTTTTTCATGATTGCCTGCCGTCATGTCTGGGCGCGTACGGCCACGATATCTGTAAACCCTTTTAAAGAATCTAGGGATGAGTAGCCTTCTTGGAACATTCAAATATATTATGGTGTCTGCTCTCTCGGCACGTATGTCGTAGCTTTTATAAAAATCACCTTCAATAATCCACCTATCTTTAGCTACGAGGCTTCGCTGCTCCTCATTGAAGAGCTGTCTTTCTTTTTCTATCCAATTAGGCAGCCAAAATATCCGGTCGAGGTGGAATACCGGCAGACCAAGAATTTTGCCAAGTTCAACAGCAAGAGTAGATTTACCAGCGTTGCCAGGACCTATCAACATAATTCGTTTCACAAGCTAATGATATCAAAAAGCGGCATTTCTGCCGCTTTCTAGACTGCATGCGCCAGCCTTGCCGCGCGGTCATGGATTAACCTCTTGGGTAATTCTTGGCAACATGCTCAGCGTTGATCCCGTTGATCAAATTAGTGAACCCCATTTGTTTCAGAATCTGGATCGATGCATTTGATCGACTACCAGTCCTGCAATAAATGATCATCTCTGTATCTTTGTCTAATGTATCTAGTACCGATGTACCAGAAATTAAATCGGCAGGCGGAATGTTCAGCGCCCCTTCGACGTGGCCAGACTCGTACTCGAATGGTTCACGCACATCAATAATTACTCGTTTTGAACTCATACTAGTAAGTATAGCAAAATCCTATGGCATGGATGCTTGTCAGATTTCGCGACACATATTTAGTTTTGGCTCTGTGTATTATTTAAGTCAGAACTTTAATTACTAATTAAGATTATGAAGACTTGCTCAAAATCTCTTCCCTGCTTCCATCTACTATGTAAACGTCCCCGTCGCTAAAGGTTTTGAACTTTCGCCCTTTAGATTTGACATATTCATACTCTTTTTCGACATCTTCAGATTCGTGGTGATCTGATCTGAAATGGACTATGGGGTAAAAATCAACCAACCCATAGCCATGTTTTACTTCCATATCTTTATAGCCATCGGCAGAGGCGTTAATATCGTCCACGAGTTCAACGCCGTCCAGCGAAGGGCTGACAGCACAAAATGCGGCACTGTATCCCGCATATACAAGCTTGCCAGGCTTGATTAACTTTTCGATGACATCATCGAAACCGCTTAGTGTCATGGCTTTCACTATAATAAATGTGTTTCCGCCTAACACCCAAACCATTTCAAATTTACTAAGACGTGCTACAAGATCTGATTTTCCAAAGGATTCCTTTAAATCAAACAACTCAGGCTCGAATCCTAAATCTCTCATATCCTTCAGGTCACGTTGGTTACCTTGCGCTACACGATCAGTATCATCGGACCAGTCACGTGAGTTGGCAATCACTGCAACTTTTGCATTTGGCTTGCCCACTAGCTTTTGCAGCTCATTCCCAAAATTACCTACACGATATGACGACAGATACATTCTCATAGAGACATCATAAACAAAAACACTATGTTTCCATAGTGCTTATGTTTGGCTCGCGGTCATGAACGAACTACGAACTACATATACATTAGCTATCTAATTTTGCCCTACATCTTTTTGTTCTACATCAAGCTTCTGCTTTTGTTTAGCAGCTTCACGTTTTTCGCGGTCGTACATCAATCTAATTTTATCTAAAAATGAATAGATATAGTTGATTCTCCTCTGTTCATTACCACCGAGAGTCGGGCTAAGTGCATTAATGCCTTTTATAATTTTAGTTATCTTGTGTGAACTTGTGAAATACGTTCTATATATTTTGCCAAACATTTCAGATCCAACAACATCTCTATCTCTTTTATCTCTCACTGCCTGGGCGAGTTGTTCATCGGCTTTGTCAGGAGTTACAAACTCTGCGGTAGGTGGTTCATAGGTATTGAAGTTCGGATTCTCAGAAACATATTTCTGAAGTGCAATATTAGTATCAACAGTCGTACGGGTAACATGTTTAAACCAATAAAGTTCAGTCATCGATGAAACACTACATTTTGGATATACAAATCGCATTACATTAGAGATGCCAAATGTATGCTCGGGACTATTTAATTCGAACTTTTCTGTTATCCAATCTTGCATAGCATGCACCATGCTCATTGCAGGAAATACGCCTTTTGTTAAGTTTTCATCTGTGGCTGCCCAATCTGGATTACTTCTTTGGAAATCTTCCAGATCCACATATTCAATTGTTTCGTCCCACAATTTTTCAAACAGAAGTTTTATAAAGTGAGTTAGAATTGGATCCAAAACTGGTTCACCACTATCGTTATAACGAACATCCAGTTTTTTTGCGTATTCAGCTATTGCTTGCGCAACTGACCATGCATCATCTTTAGTAAAATTTTGATTGATAAATTCTTTTGTAATTGCAGAAACTACATTTGTTGCAGATACTACTGCTCCGTATTCTCTTGTCCACTTAATATTATGTGAAGTAACTTTACTTAATCTACGTCTTTCTACTGAGTAAATCCTATATAATTCTAGGAACCCTTCAAGATATGTAACTCCAAATCTCCAATCATGAACACTTCTGTTTCCAGCTATCATATATTTGGAATAAGCGTCTAGTTCAAGCGAGATCATTGGATATTTACGCCCATGTTTTTTATTCAAAATTCTTTTTTGTCTGTTAAAAAATGCTTTATGTAATTCATTCTCATAGGCAGGCGGGTACCATTTAGACCAGACATGGAACCAAGCATCATGACTGTTAGACTTTGCTAAAAATTTCAATGTCTGCGAAAACCGGTAAGATTTAAATGCCTCAGGCATTGGGTCGCCGTTGGTTGGAGGATCGTCATATCCATCTGTACTTTTTGAACTATCTGTTAACCAGCGCGATGAATTGAAAAATATTTGAAATATGTATAACCAGCTTACGATCGCAATAACTCCTGAAACAGAACGTGCTGTAAAGTCACCAGAAATCGTGATGTGCTGAGGCACGAACAAACATACTGAAATTATTGCAATGGCAATTAGGGTTATGTTGAACTTAATAATGTATTTAGTTATCACTAACCTGTGTATAGGTTTACCTTTTGCATCCTCGATGAGTAATATCGCGATTGGAACAAAAAGCGCCAAGAGCACCGTAGTTATTCCGATTACTATTTCTGTACCTTGGGGAGGATGAACAATCATTTGCCCATAGTGAGTCTCACTTAGCTTAAATGTGGCAAATACTCCTAAACATCCTATGACTGAATAGATCGCTATTACTAAGTATTTGCGCACTAATCGTTCTTCCATATATCTGTCGAATAGCAACGAATCGATAAAGTTCACTATTCTTATATAGCTAGTTTTTATGACTCGTCCTATGGCATCGATGGCTCCCATATATATCATTGAGGTTAATTGTAATACCTATTAACAGATATGACATGCACGAGCACTTTAATCAGATGTCACGGACACTTCCAAACGGCACGCGTTTAATGATCGTATCCTGCATATTAGCCATCGTAGCCGGCACAACCGTGTACTCACCATACCTATCGTTGATCTCATCGGCAGCGATAGCTAGGGACTTTGTATCCATGCGTGTGCCATCAAAGAATCCTAGTTGCCTAGGGGTTGCTGGAGCAACGTCGAAGACTGAGATGCTCAGCTTTGTCACGCGCGCAGGGTACTCAAGCCTACGTATGAGGCGTATACAACTGAAGTAAATGTCCTGCGTCGAATATATCGGTGCATGGGTACGCTTGCTTTGCCCCCACCACGCCCCGTTCTCAAACGCTATCGACATCTGAATGCCATGCGCTTCATAATCGTGTTTGCGCAATCTGCGCCCAGTCTTCTCGCATAACTTCATTATCAGCTTGTTAACCTTATCTCTATCACTCGTCTTGTCGCCAACAGCATAGTCATTTCCAAAACTCTTGGTCTTGAACTTCTCGCCGTCAACCTCATATCCGCGTAACCTTAGATACCAGTAATAACCGACTACGCTCTTAAAGACTTCTTTTTTTAGCTTAGGCATCGGAGCATCCAGAAAGTCTAAAGGCTTGAAGATGCCAGCAATGTTAAGTCTTGCCTGGTAGCGAAAGTTAATCCCAGGCAGATCAGTGAGCGCAAGTTGCCCGTAGATATTCATAATGTCCTCCCCTCTAATGACATCCAGGCCGTCTGGTTTATCCATCCCAGCTGCGACCTTTGCTAGGAATCTATTTGGTGCTATACCGATGTTCACTGTCACATACTCCCCAAGGGACTCTTTTATATCCTTCTTTATCTGCATCCCTATGTCCACAAGACTCTTGCCGTCTTGAATCGCTCTGGAGCCCCTGAAGTCGACCACAAACTCATCAATGGACTTTGGAGTAACATCACTGGTGTACCGTTCTAGCACACGCCTAAATCGTCTATGTGCATCGAAGTACTTTTCAGGGTCGGGCGTCATTATGATGATGTTAGGTAATATCTGCCTTGCTTCCTTATTGCGCATCAACTTAATTCCATACTTCCGTGCCTCATATGATGATGCGATGATGAACCCTCCTGGTGAGTCGTATGCTGCAATGCCAACCGCCTTATTCCGTATGAGCTCATTTGCTTGTTGTTCAATGATTGCATAGCAACTGTTGAGGTCGATGTGCATGACTAGTGGTTCGTTGTTATTAATTGGGATTTCCATCGTGTACCGCCTCCAATATCCAATGTAAGTTACCGCTATCAAGCCTGAGCCTGAACCATAGACTCTTTTCAGTATCGACAAATTCAAATATGTGCTGCTTGTCCCGCCCTTCCATGTAGCTGTGTTCGTAACCGATTTTCCCTACGTTATAGTCCCTATTCTGCCAGTGCAGTAAGTGGGGTTGTGCGTGCTTCTTCTTCGCGCTGTAGTACATCACTACACTCACTTCCTCGTTGATCTTCTGTTTCATATAAATTCCTTGTAGACTTAAGTTATGTGCGGACGCTATACACTCTTTGGAACTGCCGAACTTACTAAGCGATTTAACCTGAGCTCTAAGGCGGGACAGATCCACGCCAACTACAATGTTGCTCCTGGACAGATCATGCCCGTGATAGTGGATGACAAGGGCAAGAACAAAGTTCTCCTAATGAAGTGGGGGCTCGTTCCTGTATGGGCAAAGGATGACAAGATCGGTTACAAGCTGATTAACGCGCGTAGTGAGACGGTGTTCGAGAAACCAATGTGGAAGTCTTCTGCGTTGCATAAACGCTGCCTGATTCCTTCTAGTGGCTTCTACGAGTGGAAAGCAGTTGACGAGAAGACGAAGCAACCATACTTCATCCAACCGAAAGACAAGAAGATGTTCACTTTCGCAGGGGTCTTTAGCTCCTGGAAAGATTCGGAAGGTAAGGAATTACTCACCTTTTCAATAATCACCACCGAACCTAATAAGGAGATGGCTAAAATTCATAATAGGATGCCAGTCATATTACATCCCGAGGATGAAGATGCTTGGCTAAGGCCATCAAGCGAGACCAGAGATGACATAGAGCCTCTACTGCGACCACTCGAAGACGGAGCTTTGATAATGCACACTGTGAGCAGGGACGTTAACAGTACGAAGAACAATGAGGAAAACCTCATATATCACCTTGACGGTTAAGTGAGTTTACTCAAGTTGTAAAAGCTTGGGGGTGAAAAGCTATGCCAGTACCTCCACAGCTACTTGAATTATACACCTTATGCCAAAGAAAAAGCCCAAACCTTACGGCTGGGACTTTAACTTTGGCCCCAGGTTCAGACAGTCTCACGGCTTCACCTGTCCTCGGAGTAAACTCCTGTGGACAGGCTTGCCGACCGAACTGACAACCTACTACCAAATTGCCGGGGTCAGGGCGAGCTAAAGCTCCATCTGCAACAGTGCTCGGAATAAATTCCTGTGCTCTGCTTTGATGACCGAACTTTCAGTTCGA
>CAYJDY010000006.1:13949-35424 GCA_964369045.1 uncultured Candidatus Saccharibacteria bacterium | reverse complement strand
GTATTTGCTTGTCGAGGCCGAGGCCACTTGTCGCATTACCTTGTGGATCAAGATCCACTACTAAGACAGTCTTACCTGATTTCGCTAAATAGGCAGCAACGTTAATTACGGTAGTAGTCTTACCTACACCACCTTTTTGATTAAGAACCGCAATAATTTTTGTCATTTTCTACTTTTTATACTTTTTTCAATAATTTTTGATAAACCTTCTGCCAAATACAATATCTATACCTATTTAAACATAAGCTCATGCTAGAGCAAAGCATATAGAAGACCGAGGCAACTATTCTCGCCGTAGTGCATCAATTGGACTAATTTTCTGCGCTCTCCGTGCAGGAATATATACCACCATTAAGCCAACCACTACCATAAATCCCATTAAACCCACAACTAAGAGCGGCGGGGTTGAAAATAAGCTAAAACCATCAGACACCCCTCTATTTTGAGCAAAGTGGTTCATATATGCATCCACTCCAAACCCTGCTAGCACAGCCAGAATAATTCCTGTTGCCGCCCCAGCTACCGAAAGTAACAACGCTTCAAAAATAAATAGCTTCCTCATATCAGAGTTTCTGCCGCCAAGGGCCATCATAAGTCCGATCTCTTGTGTGCGCTCTAGCAGTGAGATAGTCAAAGTGTTAAACATTCCGAGCACGGCAACAATCATGCCTATCGCTCCAAAACCAACAAGCATAAAATTAAAAAATTTAAATATTTGATTTATTTGATCAAGCGTATCTATCGGAGATGTTGTCTCGAAACCTGAACTTTCAATCTGCTTTCTTAGTTGGCTCACATTTTTAGTATTATCTGCAATAATTTTTGTCTGAGAATACGCCACAACACCGGCAGTTAGAAATACATGGCTAGGAATATATACTTCAGTTCCATTCTTTGAGTCTGTAACACCAATAATTTCATACTGCCCTTTTATTGGCTTTTTCTTAGCCTCGACATTATTGAGCGGCACCGTTAGACTAATCGTTTGTCCTATTGCAGCCTTAGGATCATCTATGCCAAGTGCCTTTAGGGTTCCTTGGCTAACAAATGCGGCTTGATTATCATTTTCATTTAACAATCGCCCCGAAACTAAATTAAAAGTGGTCATGTCAACATAGTTCTTATCAACTCCGTAAACGATACTTCCCGATGCTCCACCCTTAAGCCCGACACTACTCGGGAAAGAAAATAGTGTTCCAACTTTATCGGCATGCGCAAAAGTTCGTAACTTATTTACAGCTTCTTCATTTAATTTTATTATTCGTGAATTAGGTGTAGTAACTTCTATGGATTTTATCGACTCATCACCAACGACCTGCTTAGAAACGAGTTCTTGAAGCCCAATACCAAAGGACAGTAAAAAGAATATCGAACCAATTCCAATAATTACACCCAATATGGTAAGTGCAGAACGTAGTTTTTTATGCATAATATTTGAGAATGCAATATGCAATAAAATCCTAAGTGGAACTGCAGTATAGTGGGTCTTTTTTTTAGGAAATTTCGAAAACGTCGATGCGTTACTGCGAGATGTACTATTCATTTTGTTACTTTCCTCGCTTTAATGAGCCTATCGATACGACTTCTCATCTCATCCATAAGTTTATTCGTCGTGGCAGTTATATCGTCGTTGAGCATATCATCAACATGACCGTCTTCAATATGTAGTAAATGGTCAGCTAGTGGAAGGTACTCCATGTTATGTGTCACAAGTATGACCGTGCGCTTGAATTCATCTCTACAGTTTTGCAACAACTTCATTATTTTGTCACCGTTAGTACTATCGAGACTTCCCGTTGGTTCATCTGCGATAATAAATAATGGATCATTAACGAGAGCTCTGGCCATAGCTATTCGCTGCTGCTCACCACCAGACAAAAATGAGGGGTGTTTTTTAGCATAACTTTGCATACCTACTCTTTCTAAAGCAATCATGGCTATTGGAGCTGCTTTAGGTCGAGTGTAGCCAAGAAAATATAGAGGCATTGAAACATTCTCGAGAACATTAAGACTTTTTACCCAAAAATTTTGTTGGTATACAAAACCAATACGATGAGCTCTAAAACGAGCAAGATCATTAGGTTTAAAACTATACACATCTTCATTGCTGAACTTGATAGATCCTTTTGTTGGCTTCTGGAGACCGGTTAGAATATTTAGCAGCGTTGACTTACCGCTCCCAGATGGCCCATACAGAATGTTAAACGTATTGGCCTTAATGTTAAAATTTACATTTTTGAGAACGTCAATCGTCTCATCTCCAACTACGAATGATTGGGCTATATTTGTTGCAGTAATGAGTGTCGTATTATCAGTCATCATACCCCAAATATTTTCTGTAACGTATTTAAAATGATTGTCAGTACACTGTCAGATGCTTTGCCAACAATCGCAGACTGAACATCACCGCCAGCCTCATTCCCAGCTTTGTCTTTCGAAAGTGGTTTGATGCTGAACAGTTTGCTCGTGGGAAGATCAGAAACTATTACGAGGTGGTCGGTTGTCAATTTTGAATCCAGTGCTGACTTATTATTAAATACCACCGCATCAGATCCTTCGGCATACGCTACCTGACTCGTCGATGGTTCATCGGTTCTCCACGACACCACTACCTGACCTCTGGCCTCGGCGCCCGTCCCCTTAATACTAACCTCTACGGTAATATCACGAACCCTAGGAGGGCGCGTATCAAGTGCAGTTTTAAATGTCTGTCGATCAGAAGTTGAAAGATTACCATCTTTATCACGACCTTGCGTAACAATAAAGTACTCACTATCATCTTCAAGATCTTTTATAACTATTTCATGGTCAACTTTCAAAACAGAATCACTAACTTCAATCCCAGCGTTATTAATTTTTCCGTACGTAACATTCGAGCTTGTTGGCACGTTTGTATTCCAGGTAATTTTCTGAGTACTCGTAGGCTCACCTTGAATTGGCTGGAACCGTAAGTTACTGATACGTGGTCTCGGTGGTGTACTAAATGAGAAGATATTTCCTTCATATTCATTACCTTCTGAATCAAAGGAACTTAATTTGTAAAAATATTTCGTTCCATCGGCTAATCCATCTAAACTAAAGGAGTACGTAGACTCTGTAATTGATGTGTTAATCGACTTAACACCACCAAATGATTCGCTTTGACCGTAGTATATGTTTACCTTTACCGCTTCGCGAGAAGTAAATCGTACGGTAGCTCCTGCTAATGTAGTGCTTAACGTTTCAACCTCTTTTAATTGTGGCGCTGGGGATGTCGTAAAACTAAACTCCTGGCTGCTCCCCGTGTTACCATCTTCGTCAGTCCACTTTGCTTTGTAGTAATAGGTTGTGCCTGCAGCAAGATTATCGAGATCGATGCTATGAGATGTGACTTGATCAGAATTTCCCACCTCTGATGGACTATAGCTACCACTTGTTGTACCGATTGATATTTTACTATCACTCGTTCTGTCGGTAGTCCAATTTATGCGAGCTTTCTTGGTTGTTATATTTGTAGCAGTTGGCTGCGACGTAAGTGTTGAAGGAGTGGTGAATTTGCCAGTTGGCAATAGGTTTACTGACGACGTATCTGCACCACAGTTATTAGTACTGTCGCAGGCTCTAACTTTGTAGTAATAGATCTGCTGGCTTAGGTTCGCGTCAATATACGTTGTACTAGAGCTAGATCCTATAAAACTAAAGCTACTATTGTCTATACTTCTATACACCTTATAGCTTGCTATTCCAGCTCCTACGTACGTTGGCTGCTCCCACGTAAGTGCTAACCGCCAGTTACTCGTTGTCTTTATCGATACATCGACAATATCAACATTTAAAGGAATCCCTGGGCTTGGGGTATTTGCCGAGAAATTCACGCTGGCGAAGTTTGCGTAGTTGATACTGCTCGATTCATCACGTGCGACAACATAAAATGTATTAACTCCGGGCTGCGTAGCATACGGGCCGGAACCCAAACTAGTCACACCCGCTGATGTGAACGTACAGTTTGACACTGAAGGAGTAACATTAATGGTGTCTCAATAGGTCAGATTATTCTCGTTACCGACAAAAGTACTAGGAGCATCCCAGTCAAAAGCAAATGAATTGGTAGTGTTACTACTCGGTGATGCGCTAACGTTTTGTGGCTCGTTCGGTGCTCCACTGGTATTTACCTTTAGGGCAGCCGAGACATACGTACTCGTGACATTACCAGCATTATCCCAAGTCCTGAAGTAAACGGTGTTAATTCCCTCCTGAATATTATCGTAATCAGGTGGATCTACGGTTGCATATACTCCATCATTTGTGAGCAAGTCAGTCATATCACCAGTTCCAATATGAGCATCTCCATACCAGCTACTGTTATTAATTTTATACTGCATTCCTGCAATGTCGGAGTTTGCATCACTTGGCTCTTGACCACCTGATGTTGGCCAAGTGAATGTCGCAGCTTTTGTATTTATAAAACCTGATGGTGCACTTATAAATCCGGGGTTAGATGGGGCGGTATTATCGAATCGGAATTGAAATTGATCATTGGTCGGAAATATATTACCCGCATTATCAATTGCTTTTACATTTAAATAGTACGGGCTGTTACTGGTCGTAAGCGGACTGGCAAGATTTCCTACCGTTGCAAGATCAATACTCGTCGTACTCACCATAAATTGACAATTCCCGCCGGTATTCACTGGACTCGTACCCAAAAGACCCTTAGTAGTTACCGGATTTGCTGAGCTAGAAGTACCAAGGTACAAACAGTAGCCTTTTATTCCTGAGCCTGTGTCAGAAGCAGCATCCCAGCTAAAGTATGGAGATGCTCCATTGGTCCAACTATTGCTCGTAATCTCGGAGCCACCGTTTGTTTTATAACCCTTTACGTTTGCGGCATTGCTACTAGGATCATCGGCATCATAGTTCAGGCCGATAGAAACGCTGTTCAATGTTACCTGTTGATCACCGTCACCATCGAGTATTGCCTGCCACTGCAGCCCAGAAAAAGATGCAGGGAACGATGCGATAGTACTATTTATGACAGCTGCGGAGTTTGCTTGATTGGTCGAACTTGAGACTACCCAAGCACTTCCATCCCAATATTTCCAGGTACTTCCCTCATTATCGCTCAATCGATAGGTTATTGTACCGCCGTTTGTCGTTTCGTTGGTTGCAAAACTCTCCCAACCAAGAACACCATTCTTTCGAACTGCGTTGGCTAATTGCATAGTTTGAGGTCCAGTTGCAAATGGTTTAGTCGTAAAGCCAGTTCTTACATTATTAGAGATTCGTATCTCATCTAACTGGCCGTCAAAGTGGCCGGTCCCGATGCCATCGGCGTATGACCCTAGGTCATTCCCGATCATTAAACTATTGGACGTATCTGGCATTGTCAGACCGATGGACGCACTAGCATCTAGCGTTCCGTCTACGTACAATCTCATCGTTGAACCGTCGTACGATGCGGCAATATGATGCCAATTAGTATCTTGTGAGGTAGTCGATGATTGCAGAAAGCCGTTATTTCCATAGCTATACACTGCCGCATCTACGTTGGTCGAGAAGCCAGTACCAGCATACAATTTACCTTTATAAACAGTCAGCGTAAAAACATCCTCAGCAGTGTTAATATCCCACGAAGCATTGACACCATGCCCCCCAATTAGACTCCAGGCAGTACCATTCCATTGCCATACATCTCCATCACCAGTGTCACTTCCGGTCGCTGCGTATAGATTGCCGTTATATACGGTAAGCGAGCGAACTCGCTCATAGTCGTAACCACTTGCCCCACCAAAACCAGCGTTTAAGCCGTCACCACCGATTTGCGACCAGGTAGTACCGTTATAGGTCCAGACTTCGGCGTCACCCGTTGTATCACCCAGTCCCACCACAAGCTTATTGTCGTATACGGACATACTGTTTACATTCTCGTAGGTACTGACCGGCCAGCTAGAATTTAATCCATCGCCGCCAACTTGCAACCACGCGGTTCCGTTGTAGCGCCATACATCTCCATCGCCGGCTGAGTTGCCAAGGCCAACATACAGATTTCCTGCATAAACACTTATGGTATTCACAACCTCAATGTTACTAGCTGCCGACCATGACGATGCTACACCATCGCCACCAATTTTAGACCACGATGTTCCGTTGTAACTATAGACCTCGGCATCTTGAGCAGATGCACCAAGACCTGCAATTAAGTTACCATTGTACACTCCGAGGGAATACACTCCTTCGTACCCCGCTCCAGACCAACCGCTATTTAACCCATCGCCGCCAACTTGAGTCCAGCTACTACCGTTATAGCGCCATACATCTCCATCGCCTGCCGTATATCCTGTACCAATATATAGATTCCCTTTATACGACACCATAGAGTAGACATTTTCTATGAGTGAATGAGCCCAGGATTCATTAATACCCTGCCCTCCTACAATTCGCCAAGTTGCGCCATCATATTCCCAAACCGTCGCATCGCCTGCCGTATTATTACCGAGTGCAGCGTATAGTTTACCGTTATAGGGTGTCATGACCTCTACGTTTTCAGTACCAAAGTAACCCCATGACTTATTTATATACATGCCACCATTTCGCGTCCAAGTAGTACCATTCACCGTCCACATTTCTGCGTTTCCCGTCGAGTTGTTTGATTGCCCCACAAATACGGTGGTTCCAACATTAGTCATAGACCAAACAACACTGCCGGTTGCCCATGATGTATTTACACTATCACCGCCTAGCTTTGACCATGTACTCCCATTCCAACGCCAGACCTCGGCATCTCCTGTAGAACTCCCGAGACCTGCATATACATTTGTGCCATCATTAGTTAGTGAATAGACACCCTCAAACGTTGCAGATGCCCAGCTACCATTAAGTGTATCACCACCGATTTTGGTCCAAGTATTCGTACTAATGTTCAGTCTCCAAACTTCAGCATCGTCTGCTGTTAAACCTAGTCCTGCGTACAAATTCCCACTTAGAATATTTAATGATAGTACATATTCATAGTTTGCACCCCACGATGCACCACCGCCAGGATTGACACTGTCCCCACCCATCTTAGTCCAAGCGTTTGTACCTGGCCTAAAACGCCACACTTCAGCGTCATTTGCGCTTGCCCCTAATCCAACGTACAAATCATTACCATCTGTAGTCATACTAAAAACTGTTTCGATATTATCTGCAGCCGCCCACGATATACCACCGCCAGGATTCACACCGTCACCGCCGATTTTAGTCCACGATGACCCATTCCATCGCCAGACCTCAGCATCTTGTGCACTTGCACCTAAACCAGCGTACAAGCTACCTCCAACGACAGCCATGCTATCTACCGTCTCATACGTAGCAGAAAGCCAGCCTGAGTTTAGTCCGTCACCACCGATTTTAGTCCACGAAATACAGTTCGTCGTTGTATCGCAGCTCCATACTTCGCCGTCACCTGCAGTATCGCCGAGCCCAGCATACAATGTCGTACCTTCGACAGCTAATGAACGCACGGACTCGTACGTTCCGCCTGCCCAACTACTGTTTCGGCCATCACCACCAATTTGCGCCCATACACTCCCGTCCCATTTCCACACTTCCGCATCTGATGTAGCTGTTCCGAGCCCCGCATAGACATCAGATCCAATGGCAACCTGGGCACGAACGTCTTGCTTACCGTTTAGATCCCAAGAACGATTAATATCGTTTCCTGCACGTTGCGTCCATGAAGTAACCCCTGCATTTGCTAGTTCATAGGTGGCTTTTCCAGTTTGCTCATCGTAGTAAAGTGAGTAGCTACCCTTATCAACTACCGTTTGTCGATTATTCGAAGAAGATGAATTAAAGGTTGAACCAAACTTTGTCCAAGCTTCGACAGTGTTATTTCCTGTCAAAGAAAGACTGGGACTATCTGTAGCGGAAGCAAATTGCGTGGAACCATTTAATGACAGACTGTTGTTGAGTTTACCAGCTATCCAAGATGGACTAGCTTGAGTGTTCGCATCGTTACTATTCGTACTATCATCATCTGCAGTCGATCCAGAAGTTTCATCAAGATGGAATAAAGCCATAGTATTAGCATCAGAAACGTAATTTTGAGCTTTTAAGCGAGCACTATTTCCGCTCAGCTCTATTGTTGGGTCAATAGTGTAGTTACTTGGCGAAGAAAAATCCCATATATCTGTTTGATCTGCCGCAAATGCTAATCGATAGTTAACAAATATCGCAAACGCAATCATAACGACATAGATAGAAAAAACACTGTTTTGTACAAGCTGGTGTTTTGGCCACGCATGCCAACGGGCATACCACTGCCAATTCGACTGCATGTATACATGGGGTTTTTTCATGGTATTTTCATGAACAACGATTGCCACACGCTTTGATTTTCTAGCTCCTGCAATTGATAAGTTACGCGTACCCACTACTGCGTTTTTTGATACTTTTTTTAGGTTTCTAGTGCCCTTTTGCGCTACTTTTTTTGAGTGCTGTACTACAGTATTTGCACGTTTCGTAACTTTCTTTCTTCTTGAAAGATGCGTTTTATTAACTGATTGCAAAGATGCAGTTTTTTTCTTGACTGCAATCTTGTCTACCATATTAAGCAACCATTTGATCATCTATTTTCCTCAAGTACTATGTGTGTTTAAGTCTATTTGAGATTCAATGATCTTCGCTTAACCCTATGGTCACCTATTATAGAGTATTCGGGTTTAAAAATATAGGCTTAAGCGTATTAAAATTCATTTAGCGTAACAGATTAACCTACTACCTGCGCAATATAATATTGTTAAACTCCCCACATCGCCCACATTTTGATTCAACTTCTTCTTTTAATAGCTTCTCAATTGCTAATAATTTATTGCAATTATGACACCTGTGCTCAAGTTCAGATTCATGTAATCCTGCTACGTTTACATTGGTAATATCTTTAGTAATTCCAAAAATAAATTTTGTTTTTGACGTATCATCGGCCGCCGTCAGTGCCGTACTAACGCTTTCGATCACTCGCCAGGCACCTGATGAATCTTTAACCCTATACACAACTCTCGTTCGCTTTCCAGGTAATAGGTTTCGATATTTAGTAATATGAACAGACAAATAATGAAAGTCTTTGGGATGAGTAATTTTTTTAGGCCATTCAACTCCCAGCTCTTCTATCTGATCTTTTGAATAGTTAAGCATAGTAAGAATACTTTTATTTGAATATAGGGGTTTTAGCGAAAGCGGATCAATAATAGACACCATCTCGAGTGCACCAGAAAACATAGTTGAGATTATTTCACTATTATTTACGTATTCTGACAGATTACCAGGGCTAATTTTTTCAGGAGTTATCATCTTTCAACATTATACTATTATCTGAAATAGATTTCTCATAATGTCAATTACTCTCGTTTCGAGACATCATACAATACGTAGTTCTACTTTCTTGTACGGCTTCTAATGAATACCAACGATTCTAAATTTAGAAATATATAAGTTAAAGAACGCTAATATTTTTTTATACTATGCCTGAATAGAAAGTCTGGCATAAGATAATGCTAGTATTATTTGGCTAGTTTAATATTTACGTCAAAAGAATTAACCTCTAGCAGGAGAGTGTCTATTGCTGTTCAATTACGTAATTAACTACGAAATACTGGAAATCTTGATAACCGCACTACGTTGTCGGTGGCCATGAATCTTATGGACTCGTTTCTTGGCTTTATAGCGGATTGCCAGGACTTTGTCACCAAGGATTTGTTTCTCGACGATATCTGCAATGACTTTAGCTCCAGTTACCTCTGGGGTGCCAACTTTTACATCTTTCTCGTCAATAACCATAAGAGGCACAAACGTTACCGACTTTGCGTCAGCTTTTTCGGTGCTTAACAGCTCGACTTCGAGTGTCTGACCTTCTGTGACTAAATACTGTTTACCGCCTGTAGCGATGACTGCCTTTTTCATTAATTTTTCTACTTTAATCTGTTATATTTAAAAAGTTACCGATAAAGTGTAACAGAATCAGGCCTATCTGTAAAGATACCTTAAGAAGACTTTCTGACACTGACTCCAAGACTATAGCCTTCGATTACTACTTCCGATAGACCTTCTGCCTTAGGGCTCACATCTACGCTCATAGCGAGCGTTTCATCAATAAGTGTTTGCATGTGTCCTTCGATCGCCTTCGTTAGTTCAGTGCTATCGGTGGCGAGATGTAAGCTAATCCTATCGTCAACTTGTAGATCCGCCTTCTTGCGAGCGCTTTGTATCTGCCTGATAACCTCACGCACTAGTCCCTCTGCTTTTAGTTCATTAGTGATATTAGTATCAATCTCTACTTTTATGTCAGACTGGTTATATGTGTTCTTCCCAAACTCAACCACCTCAGTAAATGTTTCATCACCTTCTAGCTTGTGCGTTGGCACAATGACAACCTGCTTCACATTTAGTTCTTCACATATGATTTCTACTAGCTCTGGACGCAAATCGGCCATGCCGTAAACTGTCACTTTTGATAGTGGTTGTCGAACTTTGATCTGCTCTTTAGCTCGTTGAGCTAAGCCATAGTTGATAGCTTCCCTAACCTTGGCCATGTCACTAAGTATAATCTCATTAATATGCCCTGATTTTGGCCAATCGAGCAGATGGACAGACTCCTCGCCAGTAAGCTTCTGGTATAGCTCCTCTGCTAGGAAAGGTGTAAATGGAGCCATAACCATGCTCAGTTGAGTCAGCACGTAATGAAGCGTCCGATATGCTTCTTCTTTGTCGCTATTATCTCCACTCTTCCAGAATCGTCGTCGACTACGGCGAACATACCAGTTACTAGCATCATCCAAAAATGGCAAAATTGGCTTCACGGCATTTGGAATATCGTATACGTCCATGTGCTTTTCTACTTCTTGCGTTAACTGATGAACACGACTAATGATCCAGGTGTCCAGAGAGTTTTTACAAAGCATTGTTGGGTCTTCATGACGACCATCCCATTCCCAGCCATCAACCTCGGCGTACATAGTAAAGAAATCGTACATATTCCAAGCCATACTTAGCTTACGCGCGACGTCACCAACTTCTTTATCTTGCAACGCAAAATCTTCCCCATTAAGCAGTGGGCTCTGGAGTAGTAAAAAGCGCAGGCTATCTGCAGAATACTGATCCATGAGTTCGTTAGGATCCGTGTAATTACCGTAGCTTTTGCTCATCTTGCGGCCATCATTACCTGCTACGTTACCCGTGACGATAACGTTTTTGAATGAGTTTTCACCAAAAAGAGCAACGCTCATAGCGTGCATATAATAAAACCAGGCCCGGACTTGGCCGACATACTCCACAATGAAATCACCTGGAAAGTTCTCTTCGAACTTTTGTTTATTTTCGAATGGATAATGGAATTGAGCGAACGGCATACTCCCTGCTTCGAACCAGCTATCCATGACTTTATCGATTCGTTTGTATTCGATACTGTCAACCTTGAACGTAACATCGTCGACCCACGGGCGATGATAATCATCAAGCTCGACACCAGACAATTCTTTGAGCTCAGCATAACTACCCACTACCCGCACGTGCTCCTTGCCTGACTTATCAGTTCCTTTCCAGACTGGCATCGCTGTTGCCCAAAACCTATCGCGAGATATATTCCAATCGGGAGCTTGCTCTACAGTTTTCATGAAACGGCCATTCTTAACATGAGATGGAAACCAATTGATTGGGCCGTTTTTCTCGAGCATTTGTTCGCGTTGTCCATTAATGTCCATAAACCAGCTTGGATGAGCGCGGTACATGAGACGTGTACCACATCGGTGGCAGTGTGGGTAGCTATGTCGAATATAGTCAATCTTCCAAACAATACCATGTTCTTTTAACTCTTTTGCGATCGGCTTATTAGCCTCCCATACGTTTTGACCTTTCCAGTCTCCTTCTGTATACATGCCGTTTTCGTCAATAACATGAACCACTGGTATATTATTCTCCTTAGCCAGGGCAAAATCTTCTTCACCATAAGCTGGAGCCAGGTGAACTATACCAGTTCCATCTTCATCGCTCACATAGTCAGCGTGCCAAATTTGGTGTGCGTTCTCACCTCTGTCAGTAAACAGTGGTTCGTATTTCTTTCCGACTAGTTCCTTGCCTGTAAATGTGGCTAGCACCTTATACTCAAGTGCTTGATGCTTCTCATCTGTTAAAACCTTTTTTAGAAGCGTTTTTGCTAGTACTAATCTTTCATTATTTAATTCAATTTCAACGTACTCTATGTCGTTATGAACTGCTGTTGCGGTGTTGGCTGGAAGTGTCCATGGTGTAGTTGTCCACGCTAAAAGGGAATAGTCCTCGCCAATCACCTTGAACTTTACATAAACGCTAGGATCAGTCACGTCTTGATAGGCACCAGCATCCATGGTTACTTCTGCCTTAGAAAGCGGAGTACCGTCGAGAGTACAGTACATTAACACTCTTTCACCCTCGTAAATTTTGCCCTTTTCGTAGAGTTCTTTAAAAGCCCACCAAACTGACTCCATGTAATCTTTGTCCATTGTCTTGTAGGCACCCTTGAAGTCCACCCACCGACCAACGCGATCGACTACGTCTTCCCATTCGCTACTGGTTTGGATCATGTTCTCGCGCGTTGCCTTGATATACTTTTCGATACCGTATTCCAGCACTTCTTGGCGTGAGTGAATGCCAAGTTTCTTTTCTGTAAATCGCTCTGCGGGCAGTCCATGACAGTCCCATCCCCAAACCCGCTCGACCCGCTTGCCCTTCATTGTCTGATAACGTGGCACTGCATCTTTAACAATTGAACTCAGGAGCGTTCCGTGATGAGGGACACCACTAATGAATGGTGGACCATCATAAAATACGTAGCTATTCTCTTTTGGGCGGTTTTCAATAGACTTCTCAAACGTTTTATTTTTTTTCCACTGCTGAACTAAATCCTTTTCGTACTCTAGTGCCCTTCTTCTCGTTCCTGATTTAAACTTCATAGTATTAACTTTCTTTTCTTAAAATAAAAATCACTTCTCTTGTCTGCCAGATCCCGCTGTCCGGGAGGTACCATCTGGCTTCCAAAAGAAGTGATTCTTTTAGCTCTCTTTTACCGCTATTACGGGCTGCCCGGTGAGTTCTACTTGCTCTTCCTGAGTTTTCTTCTCACAGCTTCACGGTTGATAGCCGTTTATCGCGTATTACCACGAGTGCTTTTGTAATTTTTACTATACCCCACTCTGTTTTATACTACAACCCCTAGCCTTGCGTATAATATGCCAGTTCGTTCATGAGTGGCATTACTGGCCCCTCCCACTTCTTCAGAATTCCACCATTATTATCTATAGCGAGTATTGCTGGGTAACGTACGATGTCATACATGGTGGCAGTTGACGCCCCATCTCTTGATTCCAAACTAATTAACTCTAAATCATGTGACATCTGGTGCGAAAAATCTCGAGCGAATGCCTCGACTACTCGCGCATGCTCAGAGTGTGGATGATACAAAACAATGACTTTCATTGCTCCCAGTTTACCATAAGCAGAAACGTTGTCTCTAAAAGAAGCGCTGGGTGCGTTTGATATACTAAAAATATGAGTTTACTCAAAATAAACGGTTTCGATATTGCTGTCTACAAAAAGGGCGATACTGACTCCCCGAGGCTGGCGATTGTCATACCTGGTCGCCTAGACACGAAAGATTACGTCCATATAACGAGTCATGTAAACTATCTTGCACAAAATGGATATCTTGCACTATCCTTTGATCCTCCAGGAACATGGGAAAGTCCAGGTGATATTGGGCTATACAACACCACTAATATCCTCAGTGCAATCAATGGGTTAATCGATTATTTCGATGCTCGCCCCACGGTCTTAGTTGGGCATAGCCGTGGTGGGACTAATGCAATGCTGGCTGGTACAACGAACACATACGTCACTCACATTGTGGCCATAATGTCTCATAGTGGTCCCAGTACTGTTGGAGTTCCGTCCAAAAAAAATGCTGTCAGTACCAGTACAAGAGACCTCCCTCCAGGTACTTGTCGCACTCAAGATAGAAAGCAGTTTGAGTTGCCATATTCGTATTTTGAAGATCAATCACAGTACAACTCACTTCCAGGCCTCTCGAGCTCCACGAAACCTAAGTTATTTTTCTATGGAACTCATGATGTTCTTGTCAGTAAAGAAGCTGTAGAAGAGGCTTACCGGATTACTTTAGGGCCAAAAGAGATCCAGGCACTAAACTCAGAGCACGATTATAGACTTCACCCGAAGGTCATCGACCAAATAAATCAACTTATAGGTAATTTTCTGAGAACAAATTAGCTCAGAGTGTCTTTGTGGGGGACGTACTAGATAGACCCTCATAACCTAAAAGCCCCACCTGTTAGGTGGGGCCAGGGCGAGACGATGCCCCTCTTAACTACAACCAGTTGTGCTGCCACAAGCAGTACACACATAGCACGATCCCGCACGCTGTGTCTGATTGCCGCAGCTGTAGCACAATGGTGCTGCATCATCGAGTGCTGCCGACTTCGACACACTAGTAGGTTTCGCAACAGCAGTTTCTACCGTTTTTATCGTAGGCGCCTCTTCTTTGATTGTCTCAGCTTTTTGGGTCTGATCATCAATCTCATCGAGTAAGCTTGTCTGCTCATCGGGCATATCGTCGAGTGAAGCAAGTCCTAACTCAAGTCGATCATCAAAAGATAGGTAATCAAGTGCAAGCCGACGGAATATATAGTCGGTTATTGAACTTGCTGTACGAATATCCTTGTCATCTGTTACTCCTGATGGAGCAAAGCTGGTGCCTCTAAACCCTTTCACGTAACTCTTCAGAGGAACTCCATACTGAAGACCGTGGCTAATACTAATAGCAAATGAATCCATAACTCCCGACAGTGTGCTCCCCTGCTTAGAGACATTCACGAACAGTTCTCCAGGTGTTCCGTCATTATATTCACCAACGGTGAAGAATCCTTCGAGGTCAGATAGTACAAACCGGTAGGTTCGGCTATTACGAACTCTTGGTAGTTTTCGTCGTACTGCGCTCTTAACGATGATCTTATCTTCGTTAGATTGTACAGCTGACTTCTCTTCTGCCCCTTCTTTTTTGGCCATACTGAGAGGCTGCCCAACCTTACAGTTATCACGATAGACGGCAACAGCTTTGAGTCCCATCTTCCATGAATCAATATGCAATTGTTCTATATCTTCAACAGTAGCTTCTTCTGGCAAGTTGACCGTTTTACTGATTGCGCCAGAAAGAAAAGGTTGTACTGCTGACATCATTTTAACGTGACCAAGGTAGTGAATAGCGTTATCGCCCATAGAGCAAGCAAACACAGGAAGATGCTCATCCTTCAGATATGGTGCACCTATTATGGTCTTTTCTACGTCGATGTATTTTACGATATCACTTATCTGCTTTTTCGAGTATCCAAGTGCGTCGAGTGCGCGTGGAACAGTCTGATTAACGATGTGCATATTACCACCACCAACAAGCTTTTTAAGCTTAACAAGACCAAGATCAGGCTCGATACCAGTAGTATCGCAATCCATCATGAGGCCAATTGTTCCAGTTGGCGCCAATACGCTTGCTTGTGCGTTTCGTACACCGTAAAGCTGACCAAGCTCCACTGCTTCGTCCCATGATGATGCCGCCGCACTAAGAAGATCCTCCGCTACTAAGCTGGCATCTATGTCGGAAACTGCTTGTCGGTGTTTCTTAAGCACTCGAATCATGCCCTCTTGATCCTTATGAAAACCTGCGAATGGGCCAACGCGACGTGCCATGCGCGCACTCGTAGCGTAAGCATGACCTGTCATGAGTGCTGTTATGGCTGCAGCCTGCGCTCGACCCTCTTCAGAATCATATGGTAGACCTTGGGCCATCAATAGTGCGCCCAGGTTCGCATAGCCCAGCCCGAGCTCTCGATACGCTTTGGCATTCTTGGTAATCTTCTCTGTTGGATACTCCGAGTAGCCTACAAGGATTTCCTGTGCAGTAAACATAAGCTCTACAGTGTGCTTGAATGATTCAATATCAAAAGTATGGTCATCGTTCAGATACTTAAGTAGGTTTATGCTAGCAAGGTTACATGCCGAGTTATCAAGGTGCATGTATTCACTACAAGGGTTCGATCCGTTAATCCGACCTGCATTTGGTGTGGTATGCCAGTCATTAATGGTTGTATCAAACTGCATCCCTGGGTCGGCACACTCCCATGCTGCTTCAGAGAATTGACGCAAGAGATCACGCGCCTTGACCGTCTTAACAGTCTTACCTGTTGTAACAGCTTTTAAATCCCAGTCTGCATCGTCTTCGACCGCTTGCATAAATTCATCGGTGACACGCATTGAAATGTTTGCATTCTGATACTGAACGCTGAAGCTATCCTTGCCATCAAGACTCATATCCCAACCAGCTGCCTGTAGATCGCGAGCCTTGCGCTCCTCGAGCATCTTGGAGTCAATAAACTCCATGATATCTGGATGGTCTGCGTTAAGAATAACCATCTTTGCAGCACGGCGAGTTTTACCACCACTCTTAATAGCACCTGCGCTCGCATCAGCACCACGCATAAAGCTAAGTGGGCCACTAGCAGTACCAGCAGATTTACCAAGAGCTTCAACGCTTGAACGAATAACACTAAGGTTAATGCCCGAGCCAGAACCACCCTTAAAAATCATCCCTTCATCGGTGTACCACTGTAGAATTGCTGGCATCGTATCTTCGATACCAAGGATGAAACAAGCACTCGCCTGCTGTGCACGGCTCGGTGCGCCAATATTAAACCAAACCGGTGAGTTAAAAGCAGCACGCTGTGTCGCTAGTACATACTTAATCTCCTGAGTAAAATCTTCCGCTTCTTCATCGCTCTCGAAGTATCCCTCTTGAAGACCCTGTCGAGCCACCGTATCTACTACGCGATCAATCAGGTCGCGAAGTGAGGTTTCACGGTCCTTTGATCCTGGTGTACCAGTAAAGTATTTTTGGGCAACAATGTTTATTGCGTTTAGTGACCACCCAGTTGGAAACTCGACATCTTTCTGCTCAAACACTGGTTTTCCAAGCATTGGGTTCACGATAATAGAGTCAGTTTTTACCCACTCCAGTGCATCATACCCTTTAGTTTTTGGCTGAGTGAACAGCCTCCTGTGACCCAGGATCGTTGTTTGTCCCATAATAGTACCCTCACTATTTAGTTATATTTGTTGTTTTTGTTAGAGTTATGCGATGACGTCGCTCTCGTTACTACGCCTGCATGCTCCCTACTACCTCTGTACAATCACGATTATACACGCTTCAGAGTGCAGAAGGGAGCCGTCAAAAAAACTACGTTGTTTTTTGACGCGCTCTATTTTTTTGATCACGAATTTGGGATAACTCTTTCTCGAAACCAGCTATATCTTTAAACCTGCGATATACACTAGCAAAACGAACATAAGCAACCTCATCAAGGAGTGCGAGTTTATCCATGACAATCTGCCCAATCTTCATAGTAGAAACTTCGGTGTCGCTACAATTATAGAGTTCGTGCTCGACCTCGGCGACAAGCTTCTCTAGCTGTATGCTTGTCACACTAGTCTTTTCACATGCTCGGTATAATCCAGCGAGCAACTTGTCTCTGTTGAACATTTCGCGAATACCATTGTTCTTTACGACAATTAGTTGTGGACGCTCAACACGTTCATATGTCGTGAAACGAAACTGGCACTTGAGACATGCTCGTCTCCTTCTGATTGCTTCACCATCAGCAACGTCTCGTGACTCAATTACCTTCGTATCTACTTGCTGACATTGACTACATTTCATCTACATCCTACCCTTCGTATTCAATCTAAAAGTGCAAAGTCGTTATGTGTATCACTACATATAGCGTCTATGCTTATAAGCATACCCCTACGTATAGCGCAATTCAAGGTATTTTGTGCTGTATTATTTAACACGGAATCTTCCAGCTATTCTGATTTTCTATCTGTTTTAGAGTCATTATCTTTATCGGAACGTCGTTTTTTCAGCCTACGTAGGAATGATGGTTTCTCTAGCTCCTCTTCGTTATGCTGATCAAAGTCGTCTGCTGGCTGTGATTCAGGTTCTGCATCGTGATCGAGTGACCAGATATTTGGAATCGACGGCTCCGAATGGAAGTCATGATTTGTCTCATCGGCCTGGCTATTAGTATCTAATTCCATGTTCAAATCAGCGACATCAGTTTCGTCGTGACGAGAATCATTAGAAGTGTCCTCGTCTTGTGTTTGTGAAGATTGGCTGACTTGCTTATTCGTTCGATTTGCAAAGTACGTAGCATCGAATCCTGTTGCGACAACTGTTACTATGAGTTCACCCTCTAGATCTTCATTAATAGTCGCACCAAAGATTATATTCGCATCAGGATCTGCTGCTGCAGTTATTGTCTCTGCTGCGGTATTGATCTCGTGCATCGAGATATCATTGCCACCAATAATATTGAATAGTACGCCTCGTGCACCATCGATAGAGACTTCGAGTAGTGGTGATTCAATCGCCTGCTGAGCAGCTTGGACAGCCCTGTTTTCACCACTTGCACGACCAATACCCATAAGAGCTGATCCGGCATTGCTCATAACTGTCTTTACATCGGCGAAATCAAGATTTATAAGTCCGTGGACCGTAATAAGGTCGGATATTCCCTGTACTCCCTGGCGAAGCACATCATCGGCCACCTTGAATGCCTCGAGCAGCGGTGTCTGCCGATCGATCGTCTGAAGTAGTCGATCATTTGGAATAATAATAAGCGTATCAACATTGTCCCTAAGATTCTCAATCGCACGATCTGCGTTCTTCCGTCGTTTGTCGCCCTCAAAAGCAAATGGCTTTGTGGCAAAGGCTACAACCAGTATGTTGAGTTCTTTGGCCACTTCGGCTACTACATGACCTGCGCCACTTCCAGTACCACCACCGGCACCAAGTGTGATAAACACCATGTCAGCACCTTCAATGGCTTTTTTAATGTCTTCTTTTGACTCTACAGCCGCTTGTTCTCCGACACTTGGATCAGCACCAGCACCTAGGCCTCGTGTTGTATCTTTGCCAATATGAATTTTCGTTGTGGCTTTTGAGTGATGCAATGCCTGTGCGTCAGTGTTAACTACAATAAACTCGACACCATCAACACCAGATGCAATCATGCGATTCACTGCAGCACCTCCGGCACCACCGACACCGACGACTTTAATTCTTGCAAATGTTTCTATTACTGGAGCGACTTGTGGCATTATATTGTCCTTGAACTCATTCTTTATTACATGAAAAGTATACTGCAATAGCGCACAGGTATCAATGAACAACTATCACGTTTTACAATTTTACCAATAAATAATGTGGGGTAATAATTGTGTACAATCTATCGCTTAAAGCGTCCAACAATGCCCTCGATAAGTCCCGATACGCTCTGATTTGGCTTGCCTTGATCCTGTTCTGCATGCCCAGAGCCTAGAAGCATATCCAAAAGCATGAGACCAACAACGCTACTGTATGATGGATCCTGTACTGTATCCATGAGACCCGCTAGTGGTTGTAGTTTGCCGATTCGTGCCGCTAGTTCAAGCTTTTCCTTGGTAAACTCTGCAATACCCGGTAATTTTGCGGTTCCCCCAACCAAGACCACGCCTCCCGGTAATTTCCTGGATCGTTGAATTTTCTTCAACTCTTTATCAACATACTCAAGGAGCTCTTCTACTCGAGCTTCTATAATCATATGAACCATCTCGCCATCAAACTCGTGCCGATTCTTGTTTACGAGTACGGAGACTGGACCCGTCTTTGAGCGGGTTCCAAGACCGCCGTGCTGTATCTTAACAAGCTCTGCCACATCAAGATCAGTCTTGAGCCCAATAGCCAGATCATTTGTAATATTTATTCCACCTATTGGAAGTACTGCGACATGTTGGACCTCACCCTCTTCTAGGACAACGAGGTTTGTCGTACCTGATCCAATGTCAATCAATACCGTTCCCGATTCTTTTTGTTGCCGGCTCAATACTGCCTCTGCGGCCGCCAAACTTGAGATAGTATGATGACTCGGTGTCACATGAGATTTCTCAAGGGCAAGATCAAGATTACGGAGTGTCGACGTTGAGGCAGTAACAATATGTGTGTCTACCTCGAGTCGTACACCCTGCATCCCTACTGGGTCTTTTATATTGTCTTGCCCATCCAAACGATAATTTTTGGCAAATACCTGGATAATCTCACGATTTGGTGGCAATTTTACGATTGTTGCTGCTTCTTCGACTCGAAGCCGATCATCGCTCGTTATTTCTCGGTTTGCTGCACTTATAGCAATAACACCTCTCGAGTTCATCCCCAGAACCTGCGTACCGTTAACGTTTACTGTAGCCGAGGGAACATGCACGCCCGATACTCTCTCTGCCTCTGTTACAGCCTGAACTACAGACTCAACGACATCATCTATTCTGACGACCACACCTTTTCGCATGCCCATATTCTGAGCACTCCCATGACCAATGACAGAGAGAACATTTGTTTCTTCTCCTTGCTCAAGCATGCCAATGACGCAACGCACTGTGCTCGTACCGATATCTAAACCAAAATAATATTGTGAGGTTTGTTCACGCATAAATGCAGTATACCGCTTGTCCTTTGTACTCACAAGACTCTCACATTTTTGTTAGAATTTCGTAGCCATTTTTTGTGATCAAAATTGTGTGTTCAAAGTGTGCAGAGAGTGACCTATCGCTCGTACTAATAGTCCACCCATCGGCTTCTGTGACAACCTCTTCGCGACCAAGGGTAGCCATTGGCTCAATAGCTATCGTCATACCTGCCTGCAACACTGGGCCTGTGTTGGCTCGTCCGTAGTTAGGTATGTTAGGTTCTTCATGTAATTCATGGCCCACACCATGCCCCACAAGGTCACGGACAACACCAAGGTGTTGTTTTTTTAATACCGCTTCTATAGCATTTGCGATAGTACCTACCTGTACGCCGTCTTTGAGCTCTTCAATGCCTGCGAGCAATGACGCCTCTGTTGTAGAAACAAGATTTCTAATTTTATTATCATTTGTTGTTCCTGCAACAACAGTTATTGCTCCGTCTGTGATCATGCTGTCTATGCTCACACCAAAGTCTAAGCTAACAAGATCGCCCTGTTTTATAATTTTGTTTGGACTAGGTATACCATGGACAACCTCTTCGTTAAGTGAAATACAGATAACATCCGGGAATCCATAGTAGCCCAAGAAAGCCGGCTTACCACCAAGCTGTGTTAATTTTTCTGATGCCAAGTTTGCCACATCCTTAGTACTCATGCCAACCTCAACCCGACTCCTCAGAAATTCTAGAACCGTTGCTAGCTGACGCCCACTCTCACGCATTGATATTATTTCTTTA
The DNA here is from genome assembly GCA_964369045.1 of uncultured Candidatus Saccharibacteria bacterium. Lineage (GTDB taxonomy): Bacteria > Patescibacteriota > Saccharimonadia > Saccharimonadales > AWTP1-31 > CAYJDY01. The sequence goes on along the minus strand of CAYJDY010000006.1, from coordinate 14,081 downwards.
GCAGATTTTACACGTGTTCTCATGACTTATCAGATGCTTGTAGTGCAGTGACTATCTCTTTCTGGACAATTGCTATGTCTTGAGCTCCATTTATATCGAATATTGGAACCCCTGCTTTTCTGAAGTGTTCAA
>CAYJDY010000006.1:921-13849 GCA_964369045.1 uncultured Candidatus Saccharibacteria bacterium | reverse complement strand
TCTTGAGCTCCATTTATATCGAATATTGGAACCCCTGCTTTTCTGAAGTGTTCAAGTATTGGCTTGGCTGACTCCTCGTATTCGCTAAGTCGCTCGGCTATGGCATCGATACTGTCGTCTGGCCGCCCACGCGCCATAAGACGCTTCTGTACTGCCTCCTTCGAGACTATCAGGTGCACTACACCCGTAGCATGCAACTGACCATGCTTCACCTGGCTAATTAGCCAATCTGCCTGTGCCGTAGTTCGAGGAAAACCATCTAGGATAAATTCGTTACTTGGATCAATGATAGTAAATATGCGCTGTACGAGTGTGATGATCTCTTTATCTGACAGTAGCTTGCCTGCAACCATATCTTTTCGTCGTTCTCCCGAGACAAGCATACGCAAGAACTCACCGGTAGATAGCCACGGCAATGCAAGCTTATCCGCAAGCATTTTCCCTTGCACACTCTTACCAGAACCAGCAACACCCATGAATATTATCATTTGCTTAAGTACTCCCTGACTAGCCTTGCTGTCATTGTGCCGTCTGCATTGCCGTTACTTGCTTTTTTTACTGCGCCAATAAGCTGCCCCATCTGCTGTATGGTTACTTCGCCCATTTTATGAGCCTCAGTCACTACTAGCGCACCTACTTCTTGCTCTGAAAGCTGTGCCGGCAAATACGCATCAATGATTTTTTTCTCGGTCTGTTCGGCCAAGGCCTTTTTTTGATTGCCCCCTTGCTCATATAGCAATGCGCTCTCTGACCTCTTTTTTGATTCTTTCTGTAATAGTGTGATGACCTCACCCTCTGGTAAGCCCTCATCACGAGCACCCTTAGCAACCTCTGCATAGAGAATTGCGCTCTTGAGGCCTCGAAGCGTGGTCACCAGCTCTTTGTCTCCAGCAAGCATGGCTGTTTTTATATCACTATTAATCTGGTCTTTTATCGTCATAAATCCCCTCTAGTTTATCAAAGATATTTAAAATCTCCATGTGCGACCTTCTACTAGCCCCGGTTACCCCTCTCAAACAATTAAGAGGGGACTCTAGTCCCCTCTTAATTTCGTCAAACTTCTCGCTTTACGGTTACCTTAGCGGATTCCCAGCTTCAGCTTCTTGACCTTGATAGCTTTTCGCTCGCGTCGAACGATGGCCTTCTTGCGTCGCTCTGTCTTACTGATAGGCTTCTCGAAGTGCTGTGCCTGCTTAGCTATTGCCAATGCACCAGACTGCTGGACCTTACGGTTAAAACGACGAAGTAGGTTTTCGAAGGACTCTTTTGAATCTTTACGTGTTACTTGAATCATATCAAAATTATACTCTAACAGATGTAAATCTGCAAGCGTTTTACTTACTGGCCATTCTTTTTTTGGTTCATTCGTTGAGATTTCAGTACAATGCTTTGTAATTCTTTAAAAATAGCGAAGTGCTTGTTTGTGTGATAGATCTTAGTGTTCCCTTGTTTCTCCGAGATCAAGAAACCAATTTTCTCGAGACGCTTTAGCTCACGTTGGATGTTTCCAGCATCTTCTTTAATAAGTTTTGCCAGTCCTCTCACGTGCGTTTTAAAATCCGGGTACTTCGCGTACACGACAATGATCTTTCTTCTAACTCTGGATGTGATAAATACGTCTAACATAAGCTTGTTCATTGTTATTCAAACAACGTAGTAGAAAGTATATATGCTCTTTTTACAGAATTCAAGTTATCCACGGTTTTATAGATATAATAGCTACTATGCACTACTACGAGGTTTTTATTTCTGCCTACCAATATCGTGGCGCTAGCGCGCTAACTTACAGTAGTGAAGAACGCTTTACTCTAGGTGAGGTCGTTCTGGTACCTATGAGGAACAAGAACTATCCGGCAATTGTAGTCAGGCAGATACCTAAACCAAGTTTCAATACGAAACATATCATAAAAAAGCTATACGACAGGCCCCTGCCTGATGCATCAATGAAGCTCATAGACTGGCTAGGACACTACTACCCTGGTCCCGTCAGTGTTCTTGCATCTCTAGTTCTACCGGCTAATACACTTGTAAAAACAGTGGGCCAAGCAACGAACATGACCCAGATTGGAGTAGAACAGAAGCTTGAGTTACCAGATTTAACAACAGAGCAACGAGGTATTCTAAAGGACATAGAGGGTAGCGACTCCAGCTCTTTCCTGCTCCATGGCGATACTGGTACAGGAAAGACACGTGTTTACATAGAGCTCATCAATGACTGTCTATCTAAAAAACGCAGTGCCGTCGTACTCACCCCAGAGATTAGCTTGACGCCGCAGCTTGCAAAAAATATCAAAGCAAGTGTCTCCGCCCCAGTACTAATACTCCATTCTAACCTAACCACAAAGGAACGGCGTGAATTATGGGAGCAAATTCTGTTTGCCGACCAACCTCTGGTTATAATTGGTGCTCGTTCTGCGCTTTTCGCGCCTCTCCAAAGCGTGGGACTTATTGTGATCGACGAGTTCCATGATGGTGCGTACAAGCAAGACCAGGCCCCCTACTACTCTTCTATACGTGTTGCGGGGGCACTCGCAAGTATTCATGGGGCGACCCTAATCCTCGGCTCAGCAACGCCATCAGTAACTGAGTATTATATCGCTTCTGCTAAAGGAGTACCCATTCTAAGAATGCGGGAACAGGCAGCCCCTAAAAAAACAAAGACCACCGTAGAGATTGTTGATGCCAGAGATCGAAGTAACTATGCTAAAAGTGGGCATCTTTCTGATCAGTTACTAGGCGCAGTCTCAGCCAGTCTAAAAGCGAGTGAGCAGTCACTCATATTCCTAAACCGTCGCGGGACAGCGCGCATCGTGCTGTGTCAGACATGTGACTGGCAAGCCACATGCCCCCACTGTGACCTACCGCTCACCTATCATGGCGACACTCATACTATGCGATGTCATACGTGTGGATACCACAGTCCGGCAGTCATTACGTGTCCAGTTTGCGGAAGTCCCGAGATTAGCTACAAGAGCATTGGTACAAAAGCTATAACAGACCAGTTACAAAAGCTATTTCCAGATGCTCGTATTAAACGGTTCGATACGGATAATTTAAAACCCGATCAATTTCATCATCAATATCAGAACATTCTAGATGGCAAGGTTGACATCATTGTCGGTACACAGATGCTCGTAAAGGGGTTAGACCTACCGAATTTAAGCGTTGTAGGTGTTGTAGCTGCCGATAGCAGTCTGTATTTTCCCGACTACACAGCAGAGGAACAGACATATCAACTATTATCACAGGTTATGGGGCGAGTCTCCCGGGGGCATCGTGATGGAACGATTGTTATACAGACCAATAATCCTGCCGGCGCATCCCAAATAGCTGCAGTTAATAAGGATTGGGAACTATTTTATTCCAAACAAATTGATGAACGCAGACAATACCTCTTTCCACCTTTCTGCTATCTACTAAAGTTAACTGTGACAAGAAAGACGCAGAAAAGTGCCATTTCAGCAGCCAACACATTGCGGACTAAACTTAACTCCTTGCCAATTCAGGCACAGATTATTGGCCCAGCACCACGATTCAACGAAAAGGCCGGCGGAAACTATAACTGGCAAATTACCGTTAAGTCCAAGAGCAGGACTGACTTACTAAAGATCATCCCTGCACTACCAGCTAATTGGTCGTATGACATTGACCCCTCTAACCTCCTGTAACTACTCGTTGAGTCGTGTATTAACCCTATTTACACGTACTTACTGTCGGGAAATAGATCGACCACTTCTCAGTTAGTAGTTTCAATTCCGTGAAACGAAGAGAAACCCTGAGAGAGTGTCTGTTGGAAGGAGTGAAGCAAGTGAGTTATACTGTCCTAATATGGCCGTAAATAAAGACTCTATAATCACCCTTCCTCACCCACACCTACGTCAGCGTTCAAAGAAAGTCGGTATCATAACGGATACGATTAAAAAGATAGTTTCGGATATGGAGCTAGCTGTTATTGATTGGGACAAGAGTCGCGATCACGAAGTTACTGTCGCCCTTGCGGCTGTACAGATTGATGAACTACTCCGTATCGTAATCGTTCGGGATGATTTCGATCACGGGACAAAAGCTTCCTACTCAGCACTTATAAATCCTGAGATCGTAAAATACGAAGGCAAAATCGAACATGACTACGAAGGGTGCCTGAGCATCCGCTCGGTATACGGATACGTACCTCGCCACTCAAAAGTACGCATACGTGCGCGTGACTTGTCTGGTAAAGAAGTTCGCTTTTCGGCTACTGGCTTTCTTAGTCGGGTCTTGCAGCACGAGGTTGATCATACCAATGGGAAGCTTTTTGTTGATCATATCAAGGATCAACCAGAGGCATTTTTTGAATTAACCGATAAAGGTGAGCTGGAGCCCCTTGATTATGAAAAAGACATCGAAAACAGTAATATTCTTTGGTAGTGGCCCTGTAGCCGCCAAGAGCTTAGAACTTCTAGCCAATGATTTTGAAGTTGAAGCCGTTGTCACGAAACCTCGCGCGCCTAATCATAAAGGTGCAGTGCCAGTCATAGCCCTGACTGAAGAACTAGGGATTCCTACTTACACAGCCAATAGCAAACAAGAGCTAGATACTTTATTTTTAGACAAACCTTTCAGGAGTGACCTGGCAATACTCATAGACTTTGGGATCATTGTCTCTCAAGAAGTTATAGATTATTTCCCCTTAGGCATAGTTAATAGTCACTTCTCGATATTGCCTGAGTGGCGAGGTGCAGACCCAATTACCTTCGCTATCCTTTCAGGCCAAAAGAAAACCGGGGTAAGTTTAATGCTCGTTGTTGAAAAAATGGACGAGGGTCCGTTAATCGGCTATGGCGAATACGATCTATCCGACACCGAAACCACTCCAGGCTTAACGGATGGCCTCATAAAGCTAAGCCACGGCCTTCTTTTGCATGAGATTCCACGACGAACGAGCCCCACCCCTGGTGTACCCCAAAGTATTACTGGCCGTGACGTGTCATATTCGCGAAAGCTTACCAAGGCAGATGGAATTATTGATTGGAGTAAGTCAGCGACAGAGATAGAACGCGAAATTCGAGCATTTATTGGATGGCCCGGAAGCCACACTACACTAGGTACCAAAGACGTAATTATCACAGAGGCTGGTGTCTTGACTGGCTCAGGTACTGCCGGAACTATCTCGTTTGATAAAAAACGTTTGATAATTTATGCGGGCAAGGGTGCCCTTGATGTAAAACGGCTTAAACCTACAGGCAAGTCCGAAATGGACGTCCACCAGTTCTTAGCAGGCTACGCTCGCCTTCTGTAACTCTATCTATTGGCCAGCAGGAGGATTATACGGAGCTAGTGGTTCTGGCATGTCAGGTGCTACTGGCTGTTGAGGTTGCTGATCGATTGCCTGTTGGCTAGCGGCGACAATTTGTGGTGCCGCGATCTTGATCTCGGTTTTAAGTAATTCCAGTTCACTCGCCACGACTTGCTTGTAATCAGGGAAATTAGTTTCTAGCCATTTTAACGCACCCGCCTCGTCATTACGGTCTATAAATGCCTCAAATTCATCAAGCTGTTCATTTGTCATTTTCTGCGCCAACTTCATCCCAACTCGCATTTCGAGTGTCTCATAAATATGGTTGAGCATCTTATTCTTCTCAGCTGCCGGCAAAGACCCAAGTCCAAGTTCTATTAGTAAGTTGTCATCTAGCTTAAACATATCTTTTCCTTTACTTAGGTTATTTTATCAAATTATCGGCTCGCGAGCATGTACATAATTATAAAGACCGTAATACCGACCACTGCACCCCAAAATCCCGTGATAGCTGCTTGTTTGTAAACAGGCTGTTTATGCTCTTTGGAGGCGTTCTTTGCGCTCATATCAAGCAGACGCGTATCCATATCTACTGCGCGTTGCTCTTGCCTAAAAATATCACTACTGGTGTGAGATCCTACAGTCAAACCGTTTTGCCCTAAACCAGTTTTAATATCACCGGGAGTATCCTTAACTTCGTGACGTCGTTCAAATTGGAACTCGCTTGATATGCTCCCATTCTCTGCAACCGCAACACGTTGCAACGTATTCTCGAACGATTCTGGTGACTTCTGTTCAACTTTTTTATCTGGGTCTTCATCTTGTCTACGCTCGTTACGACTTATAGGCTCATGAATTTGCTCGGGCGTAGCTACTGCTTCTGGCTTCTTTTCTGTTTCATATCTGTTGTAAATAACTTCTTTCTTTCCAACTTCAATCTGTCTGTCAGGCGTTCTATTTTTAATGTCTATCGATCTGTATTGATTATTTCGTTGTGTTTCTAACGTCGTTAATCGCTCATTTGTCTTTTTTTGTTCGGTATTGTGATGTTTTTTTATTGCTTCATGCTGCTTCTCATTTAACTGTCTGTTGTGTTTGTCTCTTCTTTTCGCGACTTTATAGTTCAATACATCAACTGCGAGCAAACCAGCAACAGGGGCACCATGATCTGCCTTTTCTCTTGAATCTCTGCCTGTGTCTGCTACTAGGGCAGTGCCGCCGACATCCCCACGATTGGAACCGCCTACTCGTTGCAGGGCAACTCTTGCCTGTTCGGACTCATGTTCTCTTCGAAGAAGGATGTCTTCTATACTCTCAGTCTCGGGCACTACCTGTGGAATCACTTCCACCTGTAGCTCATTATCATGCTCAGGGCCCACATAACTATCTTCTTCCTCGGCCGCGGTATGATTATGAACTTCTTCAGGTTCTAAATCTGGTGCTAAGCCCTCACTGGCGAAATCTTGCGAGACGCTATCAACTATCTCGACGCCACCCCTCTCGGTTTCGCGTTCTTCTTGTGCCTCGATTTCTTGCGTTACTGAGCCCAGGATGTCTTCGACTGACATGTGTTGTGGATTCTCTTGACGAGAAGTTTCGGCATGATCTGGTAAATTACTATCCACAACTTCTTGGGTTTGTGGCAAGAATGGCTTTAGACGACGGCGGAGACGGCGGAATCTTTTTTTGGACGAAGAGCTTAGAGATTCGCTACTATCATCTTCCTCTGTTTCCTCTTCTTTGTCTTCATGATCATCTGTTTCTCTGGGTGGCCGTTCAGAATCACGACTACTAAACCGTCTCCAGCGCTCTAAAAAATCCTGTGTTGAGCGACTTTTTTGTTCAGTCTCAGACTGCTGGTCTTCGACATTACTTTCACTCTTGGCTTCTTCACCCTTGGATCGTGGTGAGTCTTCCATAACTACCCCCTAAAGGTGTCTCGTGACACTTTCCCGTGTAAATAATTCAATGGTGTCGCCTTCGACAAGCTCCACTTTCTGTTTCGTAGCAATATTCATACCGCACATCTCACCTTCGAAGACTTCTTTGGTATCTTGTGGGCCACGCTTTAGGTTCGTAATCTCTACCTCGGCAAGAACTTCTTTACCCCGCTTCACTCGAGCGAGCGCAGGTGTAATAAGCTTTCCACTAGTAACTTCACCACCACAGATAACCTCTGTTTTAGTTGTCTTAAAGATACCTTTAATAGTCAGTGTTCCTAGGTCTTTTTCAATGATTTCTGGAGCTAATCTGTTGCTTAGTTCAGACTTTACATCGTCAATTAGCTCATAAATGATAGAGTAGAGTCGTACAGAAACCTTATCTCTTCCAACCAAGCGCTTGATACTTGCCGGTAGTTGAGTGTTAAAACCGTAAATCGTTGCACCTGATGTATGTGCCAAGTGAACATCACTCTCGCTAATAGCACCCACACCACTGCTAACAACCTGGACAACCACTTCTTCGTTATCAAGTGACTTTATGCTATCAATTACAGAGGTAAGCGACCCCTGCACATCAGCTTTTATGATAACCGGGAACTCGGTGATCTGATTTGTTCGGTTGATCATACGGATGAGCTCGCCACTGCCTATGTCTTGCTTACTTCCATCTGCTTTTCTCTGTCGTTCCATACCCTCTGCTCGAGCGCGGGCAGATTTTTCATCTTTTACAATTTGGAATTCATCGCCGAACTGAGGCAGCTCTTTAAAGCCAGTAATTATAACTGGGGTGGACGGAGTTGCTTTCTTGAGTGGCTCTCCATTGGTACTCTCTAGATTTCTGATTTTTGCATAAGTACCACCAGCAACGATAAAGTCTCCGCTGGTCAGCGTTCCTTCATCCACGAGACAAATTGCAACAGGGCCTCGACCCTTTTCCATGTGTGCCTCGATGATTAGTCCAGTTGCAGGAATATCGACTTCGGCCTTTAAATCTTCGACATCGGCTATGAGCAGAACCATGTCTAGAAGTTCGGGTATGCCTTGTTTTGTTTTTGCTGATACTTCTACGACAACCGTATCTCCACCCCACTCTTCGACAAGTAGATCTTGTTCAGCTAATTGCTGCTTAAGTTGCGGGACGTTCGCCCCTTCTTTATCAATTTTATTGACAGCTACCACGATCTTGACGCCCGCCTTACGGGCAAAGCGTATGGCCTCGATTGTCTGAGGCTTCACACCATCGTCTGCGGCAACCACAATGATTACAAGGTCAGTTAAGAGCGCTCCATGCTCTCTGAGGGCTGCAAATGCCTCGTGGCCTGGTGTATCAAGGAATGTTATCGGTCGATCTTTATGAATAATTTGGTAAGCCGAGATATGCTGTGTTATACCACCAGCTTCACCTTTGGTCACATTGGCACCCCGGATAGCATCAAGTAGACTGGTCTTACCGTGGTCTACGTGCCCCATTACCGCAATAACAGGTGGCCGTGTCTGGCCATTCTCATTGCTTTTGCGCTTTTCTCTTGTTTCAAGAACGAGTGGTTCAACCTTTTTTGCGAGTTCAATATCAAGCCCAAGCTCACCGACAATAATCTGAGCCGTGTCAAAGTCTATTCGTTCATTAACAGTGGCCATGATGCCATTTTTCATAAGCTCGCCAATAAGCTTAGTAACCGGCAGCATAAGCTTTTCAGCTAGAGCGCCAACGGTAATTTGATCTTCGACTTCGATAGTTCTCTCTGCCATTTCGCGCTCCTTTCTTATGCTGCCGTTACTATTTTTAAACTATTTTGCATCTTTGAGACTGAGTGCAATTTTGCGTGCGTCAGTATCAATGTCCAACACTTTAAACTGCTTCTTCTCGTTGAGCTGGAAGATCTTTTCAGGGTCTACGCCTTCGTCATCGCTCATTTCCGACACATGGACGAGGGCCTCAACTGCAGAACTTAGTTGCACAAAAGCACCAAAAGGAGTGATTCGAGTAATTTTACCCTCTACGATTGATCCTTTTTTGAATGCCTTTACTTCTTGTAGCCACGGGTCTTCATTCATCTGTTTCATACTCAGAGACAAACGATCTTTATCAATCGCAATTATCTTTGCTTTGATGGTTTGACCATTCTTGACATATTCGCGTGGATCTTCGACACGCTCCCAAGAAATTTCTGAGATATGAACGAGTCCTTCAATTCCATCAACGTTCACAAATGCACCGAAGTCAATCACGCCAGTTACGACTCCTTCGACTTCATCTCCAACTTTAAGTTCAGAGAAACGTGATTGCATATCATCTTTGATTGCCTCTTTTTCAGAGAAGATAAGTTTATTATCTTTACGACTCACATCAAGCACGCGAACACGAAGGACCTGGCCGACCAGCGCGTTAAGTTTCTGAAGAATTTCATCTTTATCTGCACCTGATACGCGAGGATAATGTCCTGCCGCTAACTGAGACACAGGCAAGAAACCTCTGATGCCTTCTAGCTCTACTAGTAGACCGCCTCTGTTGGCATCGTATGGACTAATCTCGATAATCTCTTGTGCTTCGAAAGCTCGCTGAAGTTCATCCCATCCACGATCTTTTACGGCACGCTTCATACTGAGTAGCGCGTAGCCCTCTTCCATTTCTGGGTCTACAACACTTGTTGTAACCTTTTCACCTTCTTCAAGTTTTTGACCGTGGCCAATCTCTCGTCGCATTACGACGCCTACTCCGTTTGCCCCGAGATCTAACCAAACCTCGTGTTTTCGTACAGAAGTTATTGTTCCTTCTACAACGTCTCCAACTTTAAGTTGTTTAATCTCGGTGGATGCTAACAAATCATCCATTGTGAGTGTATTTTTTGACATGAATTTCATGCCTCCTTATTTCTGCGGCAACTCGTAAGCTGTTTTTCCGATCAGATTTCAACTAATTATACTCCTTATTCTATCTGTAAGCAACAACACGAGCACGGAGCGGGAGCGACCAATGCAACCTCGCTTTTAACCCACCGCTACTCTATACTAAAGGTCATGTATTTGGCAGTAGACATTGGAGGCACAAAAACGCTTGTAGCCTCTATGAGCAAATCAGGTGAAATCACCAAGAGCAGTAAGTTTCCGACACCAAGGGACTACGAACAGTTCTTGACAGAGTTAACAGAGCACCTTAACGGTCTCGAGCAGGACTTCGTGCGGGGTGTCGTTGCCGCGCCTGGTAAAATTGATCGAAAGCATGGCCGTGTGATTGCCTTCGGTAATATTGACTGGACAAACGTACCGCTCGAGGCAGATATCCAGAAAATAGCACACTGCCCTATACAAATTGAGAACGATACTAAGCTAGCTGGTCTTTCTGAGGCAATAAATATCATCCATGAGTTTAAAAAGTGTTTATATGTAACTATTAGTACAGGTATAAGCAATGCGCTTACCGTTAACGGTATGTTAGACCCTGATTTAATCGATAGCGAAAGTGGCCACATGCTCCTTGAGCATGATGGAAAACTTCGCACCTGGGAGAGCTTTGCTTCCGGGAAAGCAATTGTCGCAAAATACGGAAAAAGAGCGAGTGAGATTACAAACAAATCAGATTGGAAAGCCATCTCACGAAACATCGCCGTTGGCCTCATTGACCTAATGGCTGTTATCCAACCAGAGGTTATAGTCATTGGTGGTGGTGTTGGCACCCATTTTGAAAAATTTAAAGAGCCCCTTATCGAACAGCTCAAACGATACGAAACACCCCTAGTACCCCTACCGGCTATCAGAGGTGCTCTGCATCCAGAAGAAGCTGTAATTTATGGCTGCTACTACCTTGCACGAGAAAATCATGCGTAACTTAATTACTCAGTTAACGAATGATTACCCCCACCTTTCATTCGTTCAAGGTGATAGTTTTTATTGGTCCCCTCAGAAGAATACAATCCATTACCGTGAGATTAACGAGTTACCTGAATCTGCATGGCCACTGTTACACGAAGTGGGGCACGCCCAACTTGGACATCGCCGGTACGCGACTGATTTCGAGCTCCTGACACTAGAAATTGAGGCATGGGAGCATGCAAAGGAGCTTGCCCAAAAGTACGGGCACCAGATTGACGACGATCATATTCAAGATTGTCTCGATACATATCGAGACTGGCTCTATCGACGAAGTACATGTCCAAAATGCACAAATAGCAGTTTACAGATACGAACTGACACGTATCGTTGTTTTAACTGCAACAATGAGTGGCGTGTTTCGGCCTCCCGAAAATGTCGAACATACCGCAAAACTCAAAAAGCCCCCGTCTCGGGAGCTTTTTGATCCAGTATCGTTAGATACGAGGAAAAAACGTATGCAATTAAGCAGCGTTTTTTGTGCGACGGCTAATACGGCCACCTTTAGCACCAGCGATACGAGCAAGCTCACGGTTTGCGAAGAAACCACCAGTTTTGCCCTTTTTACCACCTTTAGCACCGATTTTTGCATAAAAATCAGCACCGTACTTAGTTTTATTTGTGTTAGCAGCAGCTTTGCCGCCAGCTTTTGTTCCAGCCATAGTCTAGGCCTCCCTTTACGTTAATGCCCCACCCAGACTCTGCTAGGAGATGAAAAAAGGCTCGTGCATAATACACGAACCCCTCTCATCCCTTTCAGAATTACGCTTATGATAACACGTACTTTTTGTAATGTCAATTATAATATTTGGGTGGTATTATTTAGAGCCTATTCTTCCACTACTACGAACAATATCAATCGCACCACCTGGTTCGAAATCTTCTGGGCTTAAATGCGTGCTAAAACTACTAACGGGCTTGTTGCTAAACAAACCGGCTAAGAAACCTCTTCGTGGCTCGGGTTCTGGTTGATCTAAAATATCCGGGCCAACACCCTGGAGTGCAACCTGAGCTAAGGCTACAGCCCTTCCTTGTGCTGCCATTTCGGCAGCGAACATGCGCCTCTTTTGCCTCTGTGATAACTTATCTGCATCAACAGAGGGCACAACACAAAGATGCTCACGAGCAAGAGCTGGGTTGACATCTTCCCCCTCAGCATATGCATGCATTGTCATAGCACTACTGATTACAAGCGCGTCCGGTATTTTTGGTATTTTTATTTCCGCCATTAAGTAAATGGTAAGCCGGTTAAGCTTACCTGTCAATCAATACTCACTTCTTGCTGAAGAAGACCAGTTTGTAACCATCCGGGTCGCTGATAGTAACTTCTTTTACTCCACCGCCAATATCTTTTGGGCCACCTTCACACTCGATTTTATTGGACTGCACACGCTGGTATAGTTCATCAATATTATCTACCTTTATGTTAACGCGTTCACCACTATTAGTAGCCGTCCTGCCTTCTGTTCGGCGAAACTCAATGGAAAACCAGTTTACGTAAGTGATTATAGTATCTTTACTCTTATCGAACTGAAAGCCTAGTTTCTCGTAAAACTCCTGTGTTTTAGCAGGATCACTAACGTAGTAAAGCAGACTTGATACACTTATTATTTTCATACCCTTATATTACACCGAATACGCTAATAATTCGCGTGGAATAGCACGGTGCCGAGCAGATTTAAGGCAAACAAAAAGACCTCCGGTCTGGAGGCCTTAATGAAAATTCGGCACCCCAAGGCCCAGTAAAGCATTACTGGGCCGGCTATTTTCTATTATTTTCCTTGGGAAAATAGCACGGTGCCGAGCAGATTTAAGGCAAACAAAAAGACCTCCGGTCTGGAGG
>CAYJDY010000005.1:37097-39838 GCA_964369045.1 uncultured Candidatus Saccharibacteria bacterium | reverse complement strand
TTTTTACTACTGCTCGTGACACGAACTTCTTCGCCTTGAATTTGTGTTTTTACTTTCGGAAGTTCCTCGCGGATTTTAGCTGTAATTTTCTTAGCCTTTTCTTGGTCCAGTCCTTTTTTGAAAGGAACTTCCCAGGTTGTTTTTAGGTTACTCGTTACAGGCTCACTGCTGGTGTCGAGTAGCTTTTGGCTCTGTTCGCGTGCAGCCAGTTTTTTGCGTACTATCTCGACAATCGCATCGAGTTGGTACTGACTATCGCCAGTTATTTTGAATCCTGTCTTATCGGCATTTTGCCAATCGATTGCGGCCGATGTACCTTTAAAGTCATAACGCGAGTCTAGCTCACGTTTAGTTTGCTCGAATACATTCGTCATCTCAGATTTGTCGTAGTCCGAAACAACATCAAAAGAAAAGTTTGCCATTATGATAGTATAGCGCCTATTGCGTCATCTGTTAATACCACTAATTTGTTGATAATGAATCAGCGTGTAATCTTAAGTACTCTGGGGTATAATTAAACACAAGTTATGTCTGATCAAAATACAATATTTTCCGAGTCCTTAGCGGTGCTACGTGCAGAGTTCGAAGAACTGCCAGAAAAACGTCAGATACTGCGTAGCAAAGTTTTTGGCGACCTCACATCACAACTCCGCACATTGCCACCCGAAGAGCGAGCGACCTACGGTAAGGCGCTAAATGATCTTAAAGCAGAAGTACAGTCTTGGGTCGATAAGTCAGTTGACCAGCAGCAAGTAAAGCCATCGATCGACGTTACTGCGCCGATGGACAATAATGCATCTAAGCCTACGCTGTTACCAGTTACTGACGGGTCAATCCATCCCCTCATGCGAGAAGTAGAATATATCAGTGATATAGCATATCGAATGGGTTTTAATGTCGAACAGAGTCGCTACATAGATGACGACTATCATATGTTTGCAAGCTTGAACTTCCCCGAAGGTCACCCAGCAAGGGATGATTATGATACCTTTATGACTACTGATGGATTCATTGCCCCAGCGCATACCAGCACCATGCAGAACCGCATGCTCAAGAAATACAAGGCAAACCTAGATAAGGATCAACCGATCGCGGTTATTGTTCCTGATCGTGTATTCCGTAACGAAGATCTTGATGCAACTCATGAGCATACCTTCTACCAACATGAGGGGATTTATGTTGCAAAGGGTGTGACAGTTGGCCATCTTAAAGCAACCTTGCAAGCATTCCTGAGTGAATACTTTGGCCAAACGCTTGATTCAAAAATTCAACCATTCTACTTCCCATTTACCGAACCGAGTTTTGAGCTTGCAATTCAACGCCCAGATTCACTGAAAAAAGGTGATACCGAAGCTGACCAGTGGCTAGAGTTACTGGGTTGTGGCATGATCCATCCAAACGTACTAAAAGAAGCCGACATCGATCCGAACGTTTACACCGGATTCGCGTGGGGTGGTGGAATAGATCGACTGGTCATGATGAAGTATGGTATTGAAGATGTACGTCATTTCGAATCAGGTAAACTTGAATTTTTGAGGCAATTTTAATGGACTTCAAACAAGTAAGTCAGTTTTTGGAGTCTAGCAAGACATGTGTGATAGCAACTGTCGACGACCAGGGCAAGCCTATGGCAGCTACGGTAGGCTTTTCACATGATGAGAACTTTGAAATTATAGTGGCCACGAGTGAACAGACACAGAAATACAAGAACATCCTTGCTAACCCAAGGGTGGCTTTGGTGGTTGGTTTTGAACTGCCCTATACGGTTCAGTATGAGGGTTTAGCAGAAGTCGTAACTGCCGAAGAACTAGGTGATCGACTTACCCGTCATTTTGAAAAAGTACCTGCTGCTAAAAAATTTGCTGGTACAGATGACCAGAAATACATCCTGATAACTCCCGAATGGATGCGGTTCTCTGACATGACTAAAGGGCCAGAAGTTCATGAGACAAGGACATTCAAATGAAAGTAAGTTTACAATGGGCTCAACAATATAGTAATGTCGATCTTCTTGCGCTGAGTACTGACGAAATCCTGAAACGTATCGGCTCTCAGCTCGGTGCCGTCGAGGAAGTCATTAACATTGGCTCACGTTACGATAAGATCGTGGCTGCACGAGTTGTTGATTGTCAGAAACATAGTGGCGCCGACAAACTTAATGTTTGCTTGATCGACGATGGAGGGGTGACCCCAGACGTTGAACGCAATGCGGATAATCTAGTACAGGTAGTCTGTGGCGCGCCAAATGTCCGAGCAGGACTGCTTGTAGCCTGGTTGCCTCCTGGCAGTACCGTACCAAGTTCGATCGAAAAGGATCCTTTCGTGCTTGGAGCCCGCGAGCTCCGTGGTGTAGTGAGTAATGGCATGCTTGCCAGTGCCCACGAGCTTGGTATAAGTGATGACCATGATGGTTTGCTCGAGATTTCAGCGACTGCAACTGGAGAGCCAAAACCTGGTACGCCGTTTAAGTCGCTGTTTGGTCTTGATGATGTCGTGATTGACTGTGAGAACAAGATGTTTACACACCGCCCCGATTGTTTTGGTATCTTGGGTGTTGCCCGCGAGCTCGCTGGCATAACAGGACAAAAGTTTGTGAGCCCCAACTGGTATACAAAACCAAGTAGTGAGGGTGTTCTAGCTGATAGCCAACTGGAAGCAACCGGAAAGAATGATGCGCCGGACAAGGTTCCTCGTTTCATGTTCCAGGTCATAGAAAATGTGCAGGTGGTGCCAAGTAGCTT
>CAYJDY010000005.1:0-36997 GCA_964369045.1 uncultured Candidatus Saccharibacteria bacterium | reverse complement strand
TTCCTCGTTTCATGTTCCAGGTCATAGAAAATGTGCAGGTGGTGCCAAGTAGCTTGGATATACAATCTTCACTGGCACGCGTCGGCAGTAAGGCTATCAACAACATCGTTGATCTCACCAACTATTACATGCATCTTACGGCCCAGCCTACGCACGCTTTTGACTATGACAAGGTTGCCAAACTGTGTAACGACGGAAAAGTATCGATCTTTCCACGGATGGCCCGTGATGGCGAGAAGCTGGAATTACTCAATGGTAAGACAATTACACTCACCTCAGCTGACATTGTTATTGCAACCGACACGCAACCCATCGCACTTGCAGGCGTCATGGGTGGATCACAGACTGAAGTAGACAGTACTACAAAGAACATTATTATCGAGTGTGCAACGTTCAATATGTACGCGATCCGTCGAACGAGCATGCGCCATGGCTTATTTACTGATGCGGTGACAAGATTTAACAAAGGACAGTCACCATTTCAGAACGGTGTTGTTCTTAACAAGATTGTTGAGCACATATGTTCAAACTCAACAGCAAAAGCTGGTATGCGTTTTGACAGTGGACATCCAGATGCTCCGCGCCCACTCGAAGTCACATCCTCATTCATCAACGCTCGTTTAGGGGGAAGTATCAGTCCTGAGGAGATGAAAACTTTACTGGAAAATGTTGAGTTCGAAGTCACTATCGACGAAGACACACTAAGCATAGTTATTCCGTTCTGGCGTATGGACATTGAAATCCCAGAAGATATTGTAGAAGAAATTGGTAGGCTCTATGATTACAGCAAATTGCCAGTGTCGTTGCCACTGCGGGCAATCCAACCAGTTACAAAAAATGATTCACTTGAGTTGAAAGGTCGCGTTCGAAGCATCTTATCTGCAGCAGGCGCAAACGAGATTTTGACTTATAGTTTTGTTTCGGGCAAGTTACTTCGTGATGCAGGCCAGAACCCTGATGAAGCCTATCAACTTGGTAATGCACTCAGTCCAGCGCTCGAGTACTATCGCTTGTCACTTACGCCGAGCGTACTCAGTAAAGTACAGCAGAATATTCGCAAAGGCTATGACCGTATTGCACTGTTTGAGATTAGTAATACCCATCAGAAGTCTAATGGTAAAACCGAAGAGAATGTACCGGAAGAGCTTGGCATGATATCGCTGGTGTACTCAGTTAATGATAAGAAGGTCTCCAAACACGAAGGTGCAGCTTTCTTCGTAGCAAAAGCGTACCTTGATAATCTTGGACATCGACTCGGTCGCACATTTGTCTACACAAAAATTGGAGACAACATCGAGTATGAGGTTACGAAGCCTTTCGACCTAACGAGATCTGCATTTGTTTCCGACCAGGAGACAGGTGCGTCAATCGGAATCTTAGGCGAGTTTACGAATGATATTATCCGCAACATGAAGGCGCCCAGCCATAGTGCCGGATTTGAACTTAGCTCGGCTACGTTGACCAAGTTGCACGCGCAAAAATCTGCATATGTACCACTCCAAAAGTACCCTGGCAGCACACAAGACATTACTCTGACCACCAGTGATACATCTGTATATGGTGAGATTACTACTACACTCAAGCATGCCGTTGATGAATTAGCGAGGACACACGGCTACCTGACAAGTCTTAGTACGCGCGGTATATATCAAAAAGATCCCGGGCAGACTAAGAATATTACCTATCAACTGCAAATTCATCACCCAGAGCGTACGCTAACAACGGAAGAAGTCACTACTTACGTGAACAGTGTTGTATCGACCGTTGAGTCTGCTGTAAACGCGAAGAGAGTCTAATATGAAGCACATCCTTCGAATACTTCGATTTACCAGGGAGCTAAAGCCCTATTACATTACGATCAGCATATTATCCGTTCTGGTTGCAGCTATCGGGCTATTACAGCCGTTGTTCACAGGGTGGGCTATTGATGAACTTAAACTTGGAACTAATGCAGACATTCAACGACTGATCATGATAGTTGTTGCCATATTTTTGAGTGATCTTGGCTCTAACCTGCTCAGTAACTTGAACGGCTTTATCGGTGATCAGATGAGTGCTCGGTTGTATAAGTCGCTTGGGCGACAGTACTATGAGCATTTACTGAGCTTACCTCAAAGTTACTTCGACCAAGAACTAACTGGAAAGATTATTAACAGACTGAATCGTTCAGTTGTTCAGATATCAAGCTTCATGCAAATGTGGAGCAACAACTTCCTGCAGTTCATATTTAGCACCGTATTAGCTCTCGGGATCGTGGCGTTTTATAGCTGGCCCGTAGCGCTACTGCTGTTTACGTTGTACCCCATATTTATCCTCATGACTGTCAAAGCAAGTGGTACGTGGCAAGGTTATCAGAAAAAGATCAATCACAACACAGATATGGCCAGTGGTCGTTTTGCTGAGGCAATATCTCAGGTGAAGGTTGTCAAAAGCTTCATACAAGAGAAGAAGGAAATAAAGTATTTTGATAAACACACTAATAAGGTTCTAGAGTACACACGGCCCCAATCGAAGTATTGGCACACCAAAGATATTCAACGACGACTTGCACTGAATGTTATATTTTTTGCCGTATACCTATTCATTTTTGTGCAGGCAGCACACGGCCAACTATCCGCTGGTCAGGCAGTGACCCTTATTCTTTACGCAATGCAAATTCGAATCCCAATATTTACCATCAGCTTCTTGGTGGAAAATACTCAGCGTGCTATCGCGGACAGCAAAGATTACTTCGAAATTATGAGCATGAAACCAGATATTGATGACCATGCTAACGCAAGCACAATGCAGGTCAAAAAAGGCGAGATTACTTTTGACGATATGTCATTTGGTTATGGCGATAAGCATGTCCTACACAATATTAGCTTCGTTGTCGAACCTGATAGTAAGGTGGCGCTGGTTGGGGAAAGTGGTGAAGGCAAGACAACGCTCACCAACTTATTACTACGCCTCTACGAACCTGCCAGCGGATCTATCAGTATAGATGGTGTAAATGTTCAGGATGTGACGCAGATTAGTCTGAGACAAAATATTGGTGTGGTATTCCAGGATCCAGCACTATTTAGTGGGACCATCAAAGAAAACATTGCCTACGGTGACACCTCTGCTTCGCTTGATGCAGTAATTAACGCAGCAAAATCAGCCAATGCCCATGAGTTCATCGAGAAGCTAGAGAAAGGCTATGACACCGAGATTGGCGAGCGGGGACTAAAGCTTAGTGGTGGGCAAAAACAGCGTATTGCAATTGCGCGGGCACTACTCAAAGATGCGCCAATCCTGATTCTTGATGAAGCCACGAGCAGCCTCGACAGTAAGTCCGAGGCCATGGTGCAACAAGCTTTGGAACGTCTCATGAAAGGCCGAACTACATTGATTATCGCCCATCGCCTTAGCACCATTCAAAATGTAGACAAGATCATCACGCTCCAGAATGGAACAGTATCCGAGACTGGATCACCAGATGAGCTAGCAGCTTCTGGGGGCATATACTCACAGCTACTTAAGCTACAACAAGGAACATCTGCTTCGAGTAAGAAGAAACTTAAAGAGTTCGAGATCTCAAATTAGTCGAGAGGAAAACGTATGAAACAGGCTGTACGCGCAATTGTGATCAACAAAGACAAGTTATTGGTCATGAAGCGCAATAAATTTGGACATGAGTACTATACCCTAATTGGAGGTCATGTCGAACTTGGTGAGTCTGTCGAGGTGGCACTACACCGTGAAGTACACGAGGAGACCATGATGGATATAGCAAATCCACGATTGGTGTATATTGAATCAGCATCCGCCCCTTACGGCGACCAGTACATCTTTCTTTGTGATTACGTTACAGGAGATCCAGTACTTTCACCTGAAGCAGATGAGCGACAAATAAGTGCACTCGGTGACAATATCTATCAGCCAATGTGGTTACCCATCGACAAGCTTGCCAGCGTTCCTTTCCGCTCAGACAAGCTACAGAAGCGCCTTATCAAGCACATAGCTGATGGTTTTCCAGATATGCCAGAGCACTTCAGCTCACGTATCTCTTAGGCAAGTGGGTTTTATATATTCCCACCTAAGTTTTCGCTTTTTTGCTATACTATTATGGTACTAATTTGAGGGGAATACATGGCGAAAATCGGCGAAAGAGTCGCGGCAATTACATTAGCAGTGCTTTTTCTTGTCACTTCATTAGGGTTTAGTGGTCTTGTCGTATGGCAAATGCACACACAGAACCAGAAGGATAAGCAAGCAGCAACTAAGACAGAACAAACTAATAGCACGGAGGGTAAATTGGAAGGAACAAAACTAAGCAACTTCACGCCAGTGGCGAAAGTAGCAACACTCGAGAAAATTGATACGGTAGTCGGAACAGGCGATGAGGCCAAAGCCGGTGATACGGTTACGGCACACTACACGGGCGCAGTGGCGGCAACAGGCGTGATATTCCAGAGCTCACTTGACAGTGGCCAACCTATCCCATTCGGACTAGACCAAGTTATAAAAGGCTGGTCAGAAGGTGTCCCGGGGATGAAAGTTGGCGGTAAGCGTCGGCTACTTATTCCAGCAGAACTTGCATATGGAGCTAACCCACCTCAAGGTTCAAATATCCCCGCAAACGCAGATCTCGTGTTTGACATTGAACTCGTTAAAATTGGTGAATAGATGTCAAAAACACAATATATAGCGTGTTGACTCATTACGCTTACGCTATATAATAGTAGTAACCTCACAAACAAAAATAATAAAAAAGTAAGAGAAGGGAAAGAGTTATGGCCAAAGATATCACAATATTCACTACAAACACCTGCGCATACTGCGTGATGGTAAAGAAATGGCTTGGTGCGAAGGGCTTTAGCTATTCAGAAGTTAATCTCGACGATCATCCCGAGCGGCAAAAAGAAGCTTTTGAAATGAGTGGTCAGCTAGCTGTTCCCGTAACGGTCGTTACAAAAGAAGATGATAGTAAGGAAGTTATTGTTGGATATAACCTTGCTAAGCTCGCCCCCGCCGTTTCCTAGATAATTTTAGGGCGCATTACGTCGTCTGACACTGTGGTGCTCACGAGAAATACCATATGTATGTCTCGCTCCGCTCCTCATATCATCCTCGTTCTGCATCCCTAAAATGAACTAGTTCTCTATGCGGTAGCAAACAAGAACAATATAGAATTAGTCGTGTAGAATAGAAGTAATGTAGGACGTAGGGAGAATGATGTCATGACAGAAAAAGCAGTAGTACAGGATGCCCAGAGCCACAAAATATGGGATTGTATTACCATAGGTGCAGGGCCTGCGGCACTGAGTGCAGCTGTGTACACAACACGAGAGGACATCACCACCCTTCTGTTCGAAAAGGGTGTCATTGGTGGACTTGCTGCAATCACTGACTGGATCGACAATTACCCGGGATTTCCTAAGGGCGTCGCCGGACTGGAGCTTGCAGACAATCTTAGATTGCAGGCAGAACGATTCGGTGCAGTCATCGAACTCGGCGAGGTCAGCGAGATTATTGACAAAGGTGACTACAAGTTACTAAAGACAACGAGTGGCGATTTCAAGGCACGCACCGTTTTAATAGCAACTGGCAGTGATTATAAAAAATTAGGCGTTCCTGGCGAAGCAGAATATTTTGCACGTGGTGTTCATTATTGTGCGACATGCGACGGTGCCTTTTACCGTGATAAGAAACTCGTGGTCGTTGGTGGAGGAAACTCGGCATTGCAAGAAGCAATGTTCTTGACGCGCTATGCCAGTCATATTGACCTGCTTGTTCGTGGTGATTCAATGCGCGCCTCAGAAGTACTTCAGCACGAGATCAAAAAACATTCAGACAAGATTACCGTGCATCTCAATTCAACCACAGACGAGATCGTGGCAAAGGATAATGTCGTAACACATGTTGTTAGTACGCACACAACAACCGGCAAAAAGAAAAACTTTGTGACAGACGGTGTCTTCGTCTTTGTGGGCTTGTCTCCAAACACTGAGTTTTTAAAAACGACTGCCATTAAGCTCGACAAGATTGGACTTATCGAAACTGACCACAGGCTTGAGACTAACATGCCCGGTGTGTTCGCAGCGGGGGATGTCCGGAGTGGTGCAACTATGCAAATTGCCAGTGCAACCGGCGAAGGCGCAACTGCAGCGCTCATGATCCGCGAATATATTGATGAACAGAACAAAAAGTCCTAAGCGACTGGATAGCCAGGGAAGTAGTCAGTCACCATACGGTACTTACTAACGCCTAACGACTCAAGGTCGGCAACGATCTGCTCTGTCATTCGCTCAGGCCCTGCAATGTAGATATGTTTATCTGTAATATCAGATATACGTGCTTCAAGCTCAGGAGCTGCTAGTCTCGTTCCGTCAGTAATCATTGACGCAGTAACGAACGGCTGTCCTAGTACGTCACTAAATGCTACGTAATCATGGCTTCGCACGGAATATATGAGCTGTATCTGGCGAGTCAATTGATGATCACGAAGCCATGCAATCATTGAACGATATGGTGTTATGCCGATACCACCGGCAATAAACACGAGTGGAATCGTGGCATCTTTTGGTAGTACGAAGTCACCCATGGCCTCGCTGATGCTCACACTATCTCCTGGTTTGAGCTGATGTAACCTCTCTTTAAAGCTACTTCGCTTGCTGGTTATCTTGGTCGTGACACATAACAGCTCTTCACTTGGAGAAGAAGACAATGTAAACCAGCGCTTGTCACCGCGCGAGTCAACAGAATCATGCGGTAGATACATCTCAATAAACTGCCCAGCAACGTATCTAAGTTGCGCTGGATGCTCAAAGTAAAATGATTGCGTATCCTTGGCTACAAATTCAGACAGTACAAAATGAACGTTCACGCCCGTCCTTTACGCGTACTTTTGGGTCGCAGGTGTTGCATATTTTGTGGAACGTCTGTCGTAATATATATGCCTGGATAGAGGAGTCGTAAGAAGCGAGCTGTCCAGGGCTTATTGACTGTAAAAACTACTATTTGTAGGCTGTGACGCCACGCCAGTATATAGGCCAGTGGGTTGAGGGTCCAATAGTTGATATCTATGCCTTGAAAGCCAAATATCCTAGCTGCATTAATAGCGTCAAAAGGATTGCGGTGTTCTAGGACATACAGTGGAATATCTGGACATAGTTTGCCGAATTTTGCCAGCTCGTGGTGGTTGAAGGAGATTACGCGGTGAAGATGCTTTTTTGGGTGCTTACTAAGCACACGCTCTAATGACTCTGCCCAGTTTCCATTCTTGCACTCGATGATGGCGGGTGTATTACCGCAGGCTTTGAGTGCCTGGTCAAGTGTTGGCAATGGCTCGCCGTCCTTATCCCGAATCTTGCTAACCTCTGCATTCGTCATTTCAGCAATCTTTTGTTCAACACCATGTGTTCGGGTAAGGGTTGAGTCGTGAATTAAATAAAGCACGCCGTCCTTGTTTACACGTACATCGAACTCTACGGCATCAATACCAACGTTTTTTGCAGCACGTATTCCTTGCAAGGTATTTTCTGGCGCCAAGCTGGCAGCACCACGATGGCCAATTATCTTCATACTTATGTTCTAGTGTACACCAAGTAGGTACTTCATAAATACATGATCTACAGTCTAACTGGGTAGAATGATGAACAATATGAGGGTTTTGTGTACAATATATGTTGAACAGACACCAACATAAGGAGAAGAAATGGCTGATTTTAATAAAATTCTAGATGCAGGAACAATTGATAACGGAATAATCAATGTAGTCGTTGAGATTCCTATGGGATCTAAGCTGAAAGTAGAGTGGAATCGTAAGCTCGCAATATTTCAGCTTGACCGCGTAGAACCTGGAATTTTTGCAAAGCCTTGCAACTACGGCTTTATACCTCAGACACTTGATGAAGATGGCGACGAGCTCGATGTACTGCTTATTTGTGACGAACCTGTTAGTACGGGTGTCGTCGTGGAGGCAACAGTCATTGGTATTATGAATTTTGAAGATGATGGCGAGATGGATCATAAAGTTGTTGTTGTCCCAGCTGACGACCGTCACACGGGCAATGCCATTAAGTCACTCGATGATCTGCCGGCACAATGGCTAAAGCAAGTCGAACACCACTTCAATCACTACAAAGATCTCAAGAAACCAGACAGCACCAAAGTACTCGGCTGGGGAGACGCTGAAGAGGCAAAGAAGACGATTCTCGAATGCCAAAAACGCTGGACTACTGACTCCTGAGCCGAGTACCGTGCTCCATTGTTGCGTGGGAATTGCAGGTAACGACGTTATCGGTTATGCTTACTGTAGATACAAGCAACAAACAACGGGGGTAGTATGAAAACACGAATAGCAATTAATGGTTTCGGTCGTATTGGGCGCAATGCATTTAAGGTTGCGTTCGAACGGTCCGATATTGAGATTGTAGCCATTAATGATCTAACAGATACCAAGACACTTGCGCACCTGCTGAAACACGACAGCAACTATGGTACATACCAACATGACGTTACCTATGATGATACGAACATCATCGTCAACAAAAAACCTGTAAAAGTTTTGGCCGAAAAAGATCCTGCAAACCTTCCATGGAAAAGCCTGAAAGTTGATGTTGTTGTTGAGTCAACTGGGTTTTTTGTTGATCCAACGCTTGCACGAGCACACGTTGATGCTGGCGCGCATAAGGTGGTCATCTCTGGACCCGCTAAAGGCGATGGTGCTACAACAATCGTACTGGGCGTCAACGAAGATAAGCTGGAAACAGCCGAGGACATTATCAGTAACGCCTCCTGCACGACAAACTGTATTACGCCTGTTGCAGCTGTCATCGAGAGTCACTTTGGTATTGATAAAGCCATGATGACAACGGTTCACAGCTACACAGCCAGTCAGAAACTTCAAGATGCGCCTGCAAAAGATTTGCGTGAAGCACGCAATGCTGCAGAGAATATCGTACCTACAACAACGGGCGCATCCAAAGCGGCAGCACTGGCACTACCGAGCCTTAAAGGCGTATTTGGTGGTATGAGTGTCCGTGTTCCAACCCCAGTCGTCAGCTTAAGCGATTTTGTTATTATCACCAAAAAACCTGTTACCGTAGAGTCGGTGAACGAAGTGTTTAAAAAGGCTGCCAAAGAGCCGTACTACCAGGGAATCCTGGCCGTCTCGGAAGAAGAACTTGTCAGTAGCGACTACATCGGCAATAGCCACTCAGCAACAGTAGACCTAAAGCTCACTGCCGTCATTGGCGATAATATGCTCAAGGTGGTTGCATGGTACGACAACGAATGGGGCTACAGTAATCGACTTATAGAAGTTGTATCTGATACAGGGCGACTGTTGCACGGCAAAGTTGATCATAAACAGCATCACGACTGAACAAGGATACTAATCTAGTATGAAGATATTTGTAGGCGCAGATCATAACGGCTTTCAACTCAGGGGTGACATTCTGAGATATCTTCGCTCTGCTGGCTATGAAGTTCATGACGAAGGTGATGAAACCTTCAAACCGGAGGACGACTACCCAGTATTCGCTCAGAAGGTTGTTCTGGACATGCGTGCCAGCAATGACCCAACCGCACGAGGTATCTTGATATGTGGTAGTGGTCAGGGTATGTGCATGAGTGCTAACCGATTCAAAGGTATACGTGCTTGCCTTGGCTATGATCGTGAGTCAGTTCGGTCAGCTCGAAATGATGATGACTGTAATGTACTGTGCCTACCGTCGAAGTTAATAGAAAAAGGCGAAGTATACATCATTATTGAGACCTGGCTAAATACCCCCTTTGCTGGTGCGCCCCGGTTTGTTCGTCGTAACAAACAGATGGATGAACTCGACGACTAGTCTTTGCCGAGCTTATTGTTTACGGTTATAATTACCCTGGTCACGATTAAATAACCCGAAGGATTGCATGGCGATAATTTGTCCTACACTCACCGCAAAGACTCCTGATGAATACACTGCACAGATGGCAGAAATTGCACCATTTGTAGAACGGGTTCATATTGATTTAGCTGATGGAGTATTCGCACCTGCCAAACTCATCGACATTGAAGATATCTGGTGGCCAGCAGGCGTAACTGCAGATATCCATGTTATGTACAAGGCCGTGGCGCCGTTTTTAAATGCATTGATCTCACATAAACCAAACATGGTAATCATGCATGCTGAAGCTGCCGGTAACTTTCACGAATTAGCCGATGCACTGCGTACCCACAACATCAAAGTCGGTATAGCATTGCTGGCTGACACACCCGTGAGCGTTATTCAGCCGGTACTGTCTCTTGTTGATCACGTGCTTATATTCAGTGGTGACCTCGGGCACTTTGGAGGACACGCCAAAATGTCTCTGCTCACAAAAATTCGCGAAATTAAGGTGATCAATCCCAAGACGGAGATTGGATGGGACGGAGGGATTAGTACTGAGAACGTCCACAAGCTGGTTATCGGTGGCGTCGACGTACTAAACACAGGTGGAGCTATTCATCATGCCAAAAACCCTGGTAAAGCCTATGATACACTAAAAGCATTAGCGGAGTAGACCATATGAGTACACATACAATTGAACAGCTGGAGTTAAAAGCAACACAAATTCGTGAGGATATTATCCGCATGTTAGAGCATGCAGGCAGTGGACATAGTGCTGGCCCATTAGGACTTGCCGACATATTCACTGCTCTATACTTCGATATATTGCGGCATGATCCAAAGAACCCGGACTGGGAAGAACGAGACATACTACTACTCAGCAATGGCCACTGTGTACCTGTTCGCTATGCAGCAATGGCTCGAAGTGGTTACTTTGACGTAGAAGAGCTCATGACGCTCCGCAAGTTAGGGACGCGCCTTCAGGGACATCCAGAACGAACAAAGCTACCAGGGCTAGAGAATACCAGCGGTCCACTCGGTTGTGGTCTCAGTCAGGCAATAGGTATGTCGCTAGGTCATAGAATGAATGACCAGCACCACCGTTGGGTATATGTCGTGATGGGAGACGGTGAGCTTGATGAGGGCAACATTTGGGAAGCAGCAATGCTTGGAGCAAAGTATAAGCTAAACAATATCATAGGTATTATCGATCGAAATAATATACAGATTGATGGTCCTACGGAAAGTGTTATGCCACTTGAAGACTTGCGTGCCAAGTGGGAAAGCTTTGGTTGGCATGTTATTGAAATTGACGGAAACAATATAGAAGCAGTTATTGATGCCTGCGCCATGGCACGGGCAGTTATCGAGAAACCTGTAATGATTATTGCCCACACGATACCAGGCAAGGGTGTCGACTTCATGGAATACGATTTCCACTGGCATGGTGCTCCGCCAAACAAGGAACAGGCCAAGACTGCACTGCATGAACTGCGTACGCTCAAAGGAAAAATTAGGAGTGAACACGAATGATCGACCTACATCTCTCAAAAAAATACGGTGATAAAGATGCGCCCAAAGACCCCATTCGTATGGGCTTCAGTCGAGGGCTTTTGGCTGCAGGTACGGCGAACAAACAAATTGTTGCGGCCTGTGCCGACCTAACCACCTCTACGGGCATGGCACCGTTCGCTGAGGCATTCCCGGAGCGTTATGTCGAGATTGGCGTGGCTGAGCAAAACCTAGTGACAGTAGCCTCTGGTCTTGCAGCTACTGGTAAGATTCCATTTGTCAGTAGTTATGCAGCATTCAGTCCAGGAAGAAACTGGGAGCAAATTCGAACAACAATCTGTCTGAACGATAGACCAGTACGTATCATAGGATCGCATGCCGGCATATCTGTCGGACCTGACGGCGCTACCCATCAGATGCTCGAAGATATTGCCCTGATGCGCGTACTGCCAAATATGGTGGTTATTGCACCAGGCGATAGCTTGGAGGCAGATAGGGCTACCCGAGCACTCGCCGAAGACAAACGTCCAGCATACTTGCGACTTGCCCGCGAGGCCACACCTATAATCACTACCGAAGAAACTCCATTCACAATTGGTAAAGCATACTTATACCGCGAAGGCACTGACATTACGCTAATGACGACCGGGACTATGACATACCAAGCTTTAGTTGCTGCCGACAAACTCGCCAAGGATAACATCAGTGTTGAAGTACTACATATTCCGACTATCAAACCACTCGATACCGTTGCGGTACTTGCCAGTGCTCGTAAAACTAAACGGGTAATTACTGTCGAAGAAGCCCAGATAGTTGGCGGTCTTGGTGGGGCGATTAGTGAATTCCTCAGTGAGGAAGCACCCACGCACGTACACCGTATGGGTATAAAAGATCGATTCGGTGAATCAGGGAAGCCTGATGAACTACTCGAGCACTTTGGCCTCACTGCAAAGCACATCGTCCTGCAAGTTCACCGCATTATGACCAGCTAACTAGCGATCGAATATCTGTTTTCGTAGCAGCAGTAGTCTGGTTAGAATCACGAACATATGAAGCATCATAATTTCAGCAACCACGTTGATCACGATATTCATATATTCCTTTGATGTTGACCAGTTTTTGATGACTTCAGCAAAATTGCTACTGACGCGGGGCAAGCCTTGGCTCAGGAAAAAGTTGATATAGACTATTCCAATTATTGCAACGGTTGTGCGGATAAATGTGCGCTCAGCAAACTCCCTGAGTGGCGACTTTGGATCTGTGTTCCGTGGATGCACGTAACGACTAAATACGAGGTCGTTACTGAGCTCTGTCGAGAAGTTTGAGCCAAGCCACCATATGAGGTTTACGATCAGACCAATAATACCCCAGAAGATTGCGAGTGAAAGTGATCCAGCTATCTTCTCGCCGACGAAGTTTTGCAGTATTGTATCAATCCATAATATAGCCGAACGAATTGGGTTAAAGTCCCCGCTTACAAATAGGAGCTCCTTGACTATGTCCAGTCCGCTTACCAAAAATGTTACGGCAGTAATGAAGACATAGAATGCGACCTCAATACCACTTGGCAGTAGCCATAAGAGTAAATGTTGTATTCGTTTTTTTGTAATAGCCATAAGAGTAATTAGTATAATTATATGCTATTCTAGGAATTAAGTATAAGCAAAATAGCCAGTAGTAAACGAAGGGGAATACACTATATGCCACAGACGCTCGAACAGATCCAAAACAACTGTCGCTTGGCTCGTCATGCCATGAAACGGGCGCGTGCAGAACATTTTGCCCTGGGGGCTTTTAATCTCGATAATCAAGAAACGTTGATTGCAGTCACCAAAGCTGCGGCAGCAAAAAAAGCCCCTGTACTTGTCGAAATTAGCCACGGCGAGGTAGAGATGCTGGGGCTCGAGAACGTTCGCGACATGGTAGAGAACTACAAGCGTGAGTTCAAGGTTGAGATGTACATAAATCTCGACCACTCTCCGTCAGTAGAGGCAGCAAAAGCCGGTATTGATGCAGGTTTTGAGTTCATACACATTGATGTCTCACAAGCCAATCACGATGCAACAGAGGCAGATATTATTGAAAAAACCAAGCAGGTTGTGGAATATGCCAAGAAGACGGGGGCACTCGTTGAGAGCGAGCCACACTATTTTGGTGGTGGTTCCAACAAGTTCACTAAAGCTTTTGACTATGAGGAAATAAAGAAAACGTTCAGTACCCCAGAGTCATCGCGTGCCTTCGTAGAAGCAACAGGTATTGATACCTATGCTGCAGCAATTGGGAATTTACATGGCTCGTACCCCGTCCCGAAACGTCTTGACCTACATTTGCTACAGACTATCCGCGACGCCATTGATTGTAATATTAGTCTTCATGGAGGTAGTGGTACGGCTGGGCACTATTTCAAGGATGCTGTTAAGATTGGGGTGACCAAAATTAACATTAATTCAGACATGCGCGTTGCATATCGCACGACACTCGAGCAAGAGCTCAAAGAGAATAAAACCGAATTTGCAGTTATCAAGCTTATGGATGAGGTTATTGATGCAGTTCAGGCCGTCGTAGAAAGCAAGATTGATTCATTTAACGCGGCTGGAAAAGCTGTTTCGCAGTACTAATGTTTTAATGCTTTGAAGTAGCTTATGCTTATGTCACAATAATAGTTATTGAAAACATATATCTAATGAATCTAGGGGTGGTGAAATGGCGATAGAAGTATTATCAGTAGGTGACATCGTTACCGATGCGTTTATTAAGCTGATCGATGATCAGGCTGTTGTCAGCAAAGACAGTAAAGGCAAGTGGCTCACTATGCCTTTTGGCGTAAAGATACCTTTTGACCATGTTGAAGTTCTTGAATCTGTTGGTAATGCTGCCAATGCGAGCGTCAGCTTCGCACGACTCGGCCTAAAAAGTGCGCTCCTAGCAAATGTCGGAAATGATCAGCAAGGTCGTGACATGCTCCTGGCACTCGAGAAGAACAAGGTTGATACACGTTTAATGAAGATTAACCCTGGCAAAATCAGCAACTACCATTATGTACTTTGGTATAAAGATGAGCGAACGATATTAATTAAACATGAAGATTATAAGTATCATTGGCCTCATTTGCGTCCCGATGAGATACCAAAATGGATATACTTTAGTTCAATTAGTAAAAATGCCGAGAAGTTTCATGACGAGCTTGCTGATTGGCTCGTAAGACACGAAGAAGTAAAGCTGGCATTTCAACCTGGAACATTCCAGATCGAGATGGGGGCCAAGCGGTTGGCAGACTTATACAAGAGAACCGAAGTTCTAGCCGTTAACCGTGAAGAAGCGGTTATGATAACGAACGGTGACTACAAGGATATACATGGACTGTTTGATAAACTCCACGCTCTTGGGCCAAAAATCATAGTCATAAGCGATGGACCTGACGGTGCTTACGCATCGGATGGGCAGAGAAGATTGCAGATGCCTATTTATCCAGACCCCTCTCCGCCATATGAGCGTACCGGCGCTGGTGATGCCTTTACCTCTACCTTTGTGGCCGCTCTTATACACGGCAGTGACATTGAAGGGGCATTACAGTGGGGTCCGATCAACTCAATGAGCGTTGTTCAGCATGTTGGTGCTCAGCAGGGCTTATTAACACAAAACCAGCTCAACACACTGCTTAAAAACTCACCTGAGTGGTATCGCGCCAAGCAGTTCTAAGACCGTTGTTGCCCTTCAATCTACGTCAATTTCATGGTAACCTTAAGCAAGATTATGTCCCGAGTTTTATCGCAATTATTACAAGCAAAAGAACCACTATTTAGTATGGCTCTGCATGATTTAGAGCAAGCGAGTGGTAATTCGGCTGTTGATGTACGGCTGATTGCTGATATGTCTACGATCATCAAGCAGAAAGTACGCGAGCTGGGGCTAGATCCAAATGATACGACGGATAAGGAGTTGTATCATGCCTTGCAAAACTTAGTAGCTCTGCATGACAGCTACCTAACCAAGATCATTGGTTCGAACGTTGATGATACTGCCAATGCACAACTTATTAATATTCAAAAAACACTCAAGAATCTTAAGCTATCTAAATACTGCTGGACACTGAAGCACAGCGTTGCAAAGAAGATACTCAAGGCACACCCGCCGAAGAACGTCATGAAACGACTGGGCTATAAGTCAATTGACTCAATGTTAAAACGAGAATCAATAGGCGAGATCTACTGTGCAACAAGGTTTATGGAGACAAAATCATGGCAAACAAAACTCGTAAAAAGCTATAAAAAACTTTCTCCGAGCGACTTTGAAACTCGAGCCATAGAGGTATTACTCCTGGACCAAGAGAAGTGGGGCGATGCGGCGAACTCACTCATAATGCAACAGCGACACAATATAACTCATCTCAAGGAGCTGGGAGTTCTCATGTTACTCCCAATTCCTGTGAAGCGACTTCGTGGTCTTACTATCACTGTTCTGCCATTGGCACTTCATTATATGAATGAGATTCGGTCGTATAGTACTTTCTTTAAGTTACAACAGGTGCGTCCAGATTTTGGCGACATACTAGTAACGACCATCCGTGAAGATCCGCATTCTGCTGCTTCAATTGGCGGACAATCGGTTCATTGGCGCGTTATTCAGCAACACTATGGTACCTCTTCCAGGCCAATCCCCGAGAACTTCGAACCTCATATTCAAGCCGAGGATCTGGACTGGAAAAAGGCTGAGGAAATACTCTATCACCTGGAGCCAGCATTAAAGTTCTGGGAGGGTTTGGATTATGTTGCCACACTCAATCAAGATAACCCCGTCTCGCTATCTCTCATGGATAATGCGGTAAGTTACTGCAATGGCCTAGAATACGGACAACAGTCAAGCGGCCATTACCGCGAGAGTTTGTGGAACGAAATATATGCCCGCTACATGGGTGAAGAAGCAATTGCATCGAGCGTATTAAATCAGCTTAATGACGCCATCATGACGTCACAATTGGATATTGCCTAAGTTATGTATCAAATATGCGTATCAGCAGCAGCCAAAGGTGCGAGCGTGGAAGAAGGCAAGCATCTCGCCGAAGAGGCGGGTATTGTAATTGCACGCTCAGGCCATGCGCTACTGACTGGCGCAACCATAGGACTACCGAATATTGCTGCCCAGAGCTATAAGAAAGCCAACGGACACATGAGCCTGGGCATAAGCCCAGCATCGAGTAAGATCGAACACGTTATGAAGTACCGCTTACCAACAGAGAGTTATGACGCCATTCTCTATACTGGTCTTCACTACATCGGACGAGACACACTGCTTATTAACTCGTGCGATGCCGTTATGAGTATCGGTGGTCGAATTGGCACCTTGCATGAATTTACTATTGCACTCGAAACCAAGACCCCGATCGGCTTCGTACAAGGGGCAGGGGGCGTGAGCGTAGAGATCATGGATATTCTGCATGCTGCAGGACGAACGCCTGGTGACGACGTAGTCTTTGGTGATACAGCCCAAGATGTACTAGCTCAGCTCAACAAGATCCTCGATGAACGCAACAAAAAGTACGCCCACCTCTACAAATAGCCCCTTATGTGAGAGGTCCGTCCTCTCACTTGATCAAAACAATATGGAAGTTCCCGCAAGTTTATGTAACTTGAGTGAGAGGACGGACCTCTCACACTTTCACGGAAAAGGGTTTGACCTTATACTATAAGGATGGCCAAGTTTGAAATATCAAGTAAGTACAAACCCGCAGGTGATCAGCCAGCAGCTATTAAGGCGCTGACAGCAGCGATTAATGACGGTGCCAAAGAACAGACGCTGCTTGGTGTTACTGGATCTGGTAAAACCTTCACCATGGCAAATGTCATACAGAATATTCAACGACCGACACTGGTACTCAGCCATAACAAAACACTTGCTGCCCAGTTATACGAAGAGTTCAAGCGCTTTTTCCCAAACAATGCTGTCCATTATTTTGTAAGCTACTTCGATTACTATCAGCCCGAGGCCTACATTGCCCGTAGTGACACCTACATCGAGAAAGACAGTCAGATTAACGAAGAGATTGATCGTTTGCGTCACGCAGCAACTGATGCGCTCCTAACCCGTAAGGACGTAATCATTGTTGCCAGCGTTAGCTGTATTTACGGTATTGGATCCGTAGATGACTACGATGGACTCGCTGTTTCGCTCAAAGTTGGTGAACGCCGAGTTCGAGACAAATTACTACGGCAGTTAACCGACATTCAGTATCAACGCAACGATATTGATTTCCATCGTGGTACATTCCGCGTGCGAGGTGATACAGTTGATATATATCCAGCAGGTGAAGAGACAGCTTACCGTATTGAGTTCTTTGGCGATGATATCGAGCGAATCACCGAGATAAACCCACTAACTGGTGAGATTGTTCGGCATCGACAAGAACTGAAGGTGTTCCCAAGCTCTCACTATGTAACACCATACGATAAACTCAAGGACGCACTTGTAAACATCAAGGAGGAACTCGATCAACGGTTGAAGTTCTTCAAGAAAAATAACATGCTACTCGAAGCACAAAGACTCCAGCAACGTACGAATTTTGATATCGAGATGCTAGAGGAAACAGGCTTCGTGAAAGGCATCGAGAACTATAGCCGTTACTTAACTAACCGTGAGCCTGGTGAACAGCCAGCAACACTACTTGATTACTACCCAGATGATTTTTTGATGTTTGTCGATGAGTCACATATGACTCTGCCTCAGATCCGTGGCATGTATAACGGCGACCGAGCCCGCAAAGAAGTATTGGTAGACCATGGTTTCCGGATGCCAAGTGCGCTAGATAACCGGCCGTTAACATTCACAGAATTTGAGCGACATGTAAACCAAGCAGTCTATGTCAGTGCAACACCTGCAGAATATGAGCTGAGTCGAAGCCAAGAGCCAGTTCAGCAAGTCATTCGACCGACAGGTCTCCTTGATCCACCTATCGAAGTACGCCCGGTTAAAGGCCAAGTGGACGATCTTATCGCAGAAATACGATCTACTATCGCCAAGCGTCAGCGTGTACTGGTGACGACCCTCACAAAGCGGATGAGCGAAGACCTAACTGAATACCTCAAAGATCTCGATATTAAAGTCACCTACCTACACAGCGACGTCGATACCCTTGACCGAACAGATATACTCAGGGATTTGCGGCTTGGAGTATATGACGTGGTAGTTGGTATTAACCTACTTCGCGAGGGACTTGATCTGCCGGAAGTCAGCTTGGTCGCGATCCTTGACGCTGACAAAGAAGGCTTTTTACGTAGCCAACAGGCGCTCATCCAAACCGTAGGACGAGCAGCTCGTCACCTGGAAGGTCACGTTATCATGTATGCCGATCGTATTACCGGGAGTATGCAACGTACAATTGACGAGACAGATCGTAGGCGCACCATACAACAGAAATATAACGACGAACATGGCATCACACCAGAAGGCGTGACTAAACTCATACAAGAGAGCATGCAAGTTGATCTAGGCGATGAGGCCAAAACAGCCAAGCTTAATCTCAAAAAGATTCCAAAAGACGAGTACAAAAATCTCATCAAAGATCTTTCATCCCAGATGGATCTGGCTGCAGCCAACCTAGAGTTCGAAAAAGCAGCTGAACTACGCGACATCATTGATGACATTAAGAAAAAGATCTAATCTTTATGCCGCAATAGGCAAGTGAACCTGCGTGAAATCAACTTCGTCTGGTCGAACACCCTCAGCTATCTGATCCATTAAACCTACGAATCGGACTACAGACTCTCCGAGTCCTTTCCTGCCGATAGCTTCAGTATGCGGACCGTCACGTTCGCTGATTCGTAGTCTTGGCCGGCCTGCTAGACGATCACTAAAATCGTGTCTATGGTTTGCTGGCATGCCACTCTGAAATGTAACATTTATAGCCGCATCACTCGCTACATGGTCAGCTAAGAGTCCTGCGTGCCCGCCAAATAGCGGAACACCGGTTTGTATGATCTGTATTAACCCTCGCGCGCTGATATCAACTGTTCGATGGTAATGTCGCAGACGTCGTGGATCAAGCATTATCCGTCCAACTTGCCTGATTGTACTGGCCGCTTCTCGTGGTAGATACTGAGCGTATTCCTTTATGTCTTCGGGGCTTATGTCGAAAATTGAGTGCGCGAGGCATGGGTCATCTTCTTCTGCATAGAGCATTGTACGTCCAAATCCGTCTGCGTAGGCATTTACTCCCAGGCCGATCATCGCCCCGCGTGAGAAACCTTTATGCATTGCGATGCCTTTTTCACTAAATCCTTCGTTTTCAACCGCATCCATTAAGGCATGGGTATTATGTGCGCTGTGCGAGATTGGTATGGATACGCCAATTTCCGGCCCTTTGACCACAGTAGGGATGCCCAGTCTGGCTGCGATGCTAGCAGCGTGAGCATTCATGCCTCGAACCTGTGTGGACCATGACGTATCAATATATAGTGCAATGTCCGTTCTGCGTTCATCAGGCTCAAAGTAACCTACTTCAAATGGTATTTCATCATCCGTCTGCTGTCGCTCAATATGCCAATGAAATCCTTTGGATTCGCCTTGACCCAGCAATTTGTGGTGGTCGGGATCCATAACACTTGAATATGAGGGTAATGCCTCAATCTCGCGACTATCAAAAACGCCCTCTTGAAGAGGGCGCAATGGAATAATTTCAGCCTGGTAACCTGCACCAGTATATTGAGTTGGTTCTGCGTTTGGTTGAACAGACATTTTTTGTTTCCTATTATAAAGGGCTTACGCTTATGGTATTCCTGCGTGGAGTGATTGTAAAGACCATTCTTAATCTTTAAATATAACCTACACTTAGACATGCAGTAACTTAAACCTTGAAGAATAGTAGATCGCTGGATATTAACCAACTAATCTTCTATAATCAATAGAAATGACGAACCTGCGCACCGAAGACGTATTAAAATTGGCCACACTCGCGAAACTGAAACTATCTGACAGCGAGTTAGAGCAATTCACCACAGAGCTAGACGAAATTCTCGCCTATGTCGAACAACTCCAGTCAGTTGACGTCTCAGAACTTCAACCCACAAACCAAGTCACTGGGCTTACCAACGTCATGCGTGACGACGTAATCATACCTTACACCTCAACGCCAACGGATCTTCTGAAGAACTTGCCAGCACGAGACAAAAACTACATAAAAGTGAAGCGAGTACTCGGATGAGTTCTGGTAAGTGGCCGAGTGTAGCAACGATTGCCAATGATGTTCAGAATGGTCGCGTATCTGCAACTGACATGGTCGAGAAGTCACTAAGTGTTATTTCCGAAAGCGAAGAATACCATGCTGTGCTTGCAGTACTAACTGAATCAGCGCGAGCCCGAGCCAAGGAAATTGACCTCAAAATTACCAGTGGCGAAAATATTGGCAAACTGGCAGGTGTTCCATTTATTGCCAAAGATAACTTCTTGGTATTTGGTGCTGACACCACTGCAGCTAGCAACATCCTAAAAGGGTTTGATGCACCCTACCAGGCCACAGTCATAGAACGTCTGGAGGCAGAAGGTGCTATCTGTGTCGCCAAAGCAAACTTAGACGCTTTTGGTCATGGTGGTAGTACCGAAAATAGCGACTTTGGTCCATCTCTCAACC
This sequence comes from uncultured Candidatus Saccharibacteria bacterium, assembly GCA_964369045.1. Lineage (GTDB taxonomy): Bacteria > Patescibacteriota > Saccharimonadia > Saccharimonadales > AWTP1-31 > CAYJDY01. The sequence goes on along the minus strand of CAYJDY010000005.1, from coordinate 16,021 downwards.
CTCATGATAAATCACGAGTTCCTGGAGGTTCTTCAGGTGGCTCTGCCGTTGCAGTGGTACTGGGCATGGCACCATTTGCGCTCGGAACCGATACGGGTGGCTCGAGCAGACAACCTGCGAGCTTTAGCGGTTGTGTTGGCTACAAACCAACCTACGGGTTAATGAGTCGTAGCGGAATCGTCGCCATGGCCAGCAGTACCGACTGTGTGGGCGTGCTTGCAACTGATGTCGAAGATGTGGCTTACGTTACAGATGTGATGGCCGGTAAAGACCCCCTCGACAGTACTACCATCGATCGTGACGTGGACAACTACCAAGTCAGTAATGATGCCACATTGAAGGGTAAAAAATTTGGAGTCATCACCGAGTACATGGGTGAAGGAATTGATGCGAACGTAAAAGCACAGATCCTGCATTCAATAGAAACATTGCGGAGCGCTGGTGCGGAGATCGTGGAAGTAAGTTTGCCAAGCCTAGCCTTGTCACTTGCCGTATACTATATCTTGGTACCTGCCGAGATTAGCAGTAATCTTAGTCGCTACGATGGGCAACGATACGGCTTCTCGGATGCCAAAGCAACAGACCTGGAAAGTAGTTATGTGTTGTCACGTTCTAATGGCTTTGGCAAAGAGGCGAAACGTCGAATCATGATCGGCACACACGTGCTTAGCAGTGGTTACTACGATGCTTATTACCGTAAGGCACAGCTCGTGAGAACTAAAATTATCAACGAGTTTGCAGACGCTTTTCGTAAGGTCGACTTCCTCTTCGGGCCAACGGCGCCTACTACCGCATTTAAACTCGGTGCCAATACAGCGGACCCGCTTCAGATGTACTTATCAGATGTGATGACCGTCGGAGCTAGTTTAGCAGGCATCCCAGCGATTGTTATCCCAGCAGGGGCCGCAGATTCACTGCCAGTAGGATTACAGATTATGGCGGCACAAAAGCAAGATAAAACCTTATTACAAACAGCATACAATGCCCAGAAAGAGTTACAAAAATGAAATTATTACCACGCCGAAAGATTAAACCCGCAAAATTCAAAGAGCGCTGGAAAGAACTACAAAAGCTATGTGGGAGCAAAGATACGTGGACACTTGCTGTGATTAATGCCGACAAACTGTTGGACGAAGCGTTAAAGAAGAAGCACTTCAAAGGGAAGAGTATGGGTGAACGTCTTGTGGAGGCTCAACGTCAACTGACAGACAATGATGCCGTATGGTTTGCACACAACCTCGCCAAGAAATTGCTCAATGAAACCGCAGGCAAACTCAAAGAGTCAGATGTCAAGAAGTCGCTTATTGGTTTTCGCCAGGCACTACGTGATCTCGGAGCTTTAGAATGAAAATAAAAGGACATAGGCGTGGTTAAGCCAGAAGTAAGAGAAAAGTATATCGTCACCATTGGTATAGAGTGTCATGTACAGCTCAAGACCACTACCAAGTTGTTCGCTGGTGTCGACAACGATGCCCGTGACGCCGAACCGAACACTCTAATCAGCCACATTTGCATGGGCATGCCTGGAAGCCTGCCTGTACTCAATAAAGGTGCCGTCGAACTTGCTTCTCGGGCTGCATTCGCACTTAAGTCAGAGCCATCCAAATTTAGCAAGTTCGATCGAAAACATTACTTCTACCCTGATTTGCCCCTAGGCTATCAAATAACACAATTCGATGAACCGATCGTAATTGGTGGTGAAGTCCGTATTGTCGTCGATGGCAAGGAGTCAGTTATCAAAATTACTCGGGCACACCTAGAGGCAGACGCCGGCAAAAGTTCACATCCCAGTAATGCCGACTACAGCTTGGTTGACCTGAACCGTGTCGGTACTCCACTTTTAGAGATCGTATCCGAACCCGACATTCATAGTCCAGCAGAAGCCCGTGCCTATGCGCACGAACTCTTTTTGCTAATGAAGTATGCCGGTGTGTCAGAAGCAAACCTTTTCCATGGCAACATGCGATTTGATGTCAATGTGAGCGTCAGCAAGACCTCTGAACTTGGGACACGCACCGAAACAAAAAACCTCAACTCATTTAGAAGCGTCGAAAAGGCTGCCGAATACGAGATTAATCGGCAGATAGAATTACTCGAAAAGGGACAGACCATCGATCAAGAAACACGTGGTTGGGATGATGCCAAACAAAAGACATCAAGTCAGCGCGGCAAGGAACAAGCACACGACTACCGCTATATGCCTGATCCTGACCTACCGCCTGTGGTACTCGATGACAGTTATATCGAAAATATTCGTTCGTCACTGCCTGTTATGCCTGATGAATGGCGCAGTAAGCTCTCGGAACTCGGCCTCGACTTAAGCCAAACGAATGTCTTGATTGAAGCAGAAGTAGATGATGACCAAGTTTCTTACCTCGGCATTCTAGAAACAAATCTCGACAATAAAGATTATGCACGGCATCTTGCGAACTGGTTTGTAAACATCGAAATACCATTCCGTGCGGACGAGGAAACCACAATCACTATTAATAACAGTGAGCGATCGACCCTGTATCAAAGTATTGCCGAACTAGTCACCGCCGGCAAGCTTAGTTCTAGTAACGCTAAGTTGCTTATCAAAGAGCTCCTCACACACAATTCACTGCCCAGTGACATAGGTGCATATGCTGAACAACAAGGATTTATCCAGATGTCTAACAGTGATGAACTGGCAGAGATTGTAGCCAAAGTACTTTCCGATAACCCGTCTGCAGCTCGTGACGTAAAGAACGGCGAGATGAAGGCAATCGGCTTCTTGGTTGGTCAAGTCATGAAAGCATCAATGGGCAAGGCGAATCCAGGCCTAGCCCAACAGCTCATCAAGCAACAGCTTGAGCTATAGAATTAAGTCTCGTCACTTCTAATCAATGATACGAATCGACCCACAGATTGATTAGCTAGAACCGAGACGTTCCTTAGCCCTCGCTCATAAAATGAAGGGTCTTCTTCGAGAATCGCATCAAGATCAAAACCGGGGACTTCATGCATATCATCGAGCAGGCCCAGTAGAGCTCCTGGAGCTCCTGCCAGCCAGTTGCGAACTGTCGACAGGTTAAGAGACAGACCATTAATCCGAATGTGTTCACGAACTACCTTTGCGCTCGTATCAAGAAACGCACCTACTCCTGAGCCAACGTTTGCCAGATCTGCACGGTTGAGAATAACCCCTTCCAAGGTCGTAGGAGTAACGCCCCGAGTCGTAGATATGATGTCTCCGGAAACTTGTTTGACTTGTCCAGGACTATAGCCAACCTCGAGCGACGGAAGTATGCGACGGGCAATCGACGCCGATCTACGCTCGGCAGTCTTGAACCGTTGTCCAGCAAGTGGAACGTGGACGTTACTGTCATGAAACAAAACATCAGCATCCAAAACCATCAGATCAACTTCATGCCCCTTTGTCATGCAAACGCTCGCTATTCTTCTGGCAACCTCCCATGCGCCCAGTATGTGTCCATCAAAATTGTGATACTCCATTTCATCACGATAGTACTCCCGGCTCGCTTCAACAAGCTCCGGGTTTTCAGATGTCAATTGGTGTCGTGCTGTGGCAATCTCGCCCATTACACCTGCATTTTACGCCCTCGAACGAACAAGTCAAATCATGCTAGACTATGCTTATGAATAAAAAACCAGTACGAAAAGCCGTCATAGCTGCAGCAGGATTCGGCACCAGATTCTTACCACAAACCAAAGCATTACCAAAAGAGATGCTACCGATAGTCGATAAGCCCATTATCCAATACATTGTCGAAGAGCTTGTTGATGCAGGGATAGAGGACATTGTTATTGTCACCGGATATCATAAGCGCTCGATCGAAGACCACTTCGATAACATGAGCGCAGACCTCAGGGCAAATTTAAAGCAAAGTAACAAACTAGAGCTCTTGGAAGAGACTAAAAAGATATCAAATCTTGCCAATTTTGCCTATATTAGGCAGAAAGGTCCGTATGGAAATGCAACCCCTGTACTAAACGCCGAACACTTGATCGGCAACGAACCATTTATCTACACTTTCGCCGATGAGTTTATATTGGCTGAACCGTCGCGCTTCAAGCAGATCGTTGAACTCCATGCCCGCACCGGGAGTAGCGTTTTTACCTGCACTCCGGTGCTTAAAGATGCGGATTACAATCGCTACGGCATCATTGCTGGTGATGAACTGGAGCCGGGCCTGATGCGTATGTCAACAATCATTGAAAAACCAGGTAAGGAAAACGCTCCGAGTAACTTCGCTAGTGTTGGTGGCTACTTGCTAACCCCTGATATTTTCGAGCATCTTCACGCCTCAAAAAATGAAATCCCAGAAGGCACTGAGTTCTATATACAGCCAGCAATCCAAAAATTGATTGACAGTGGGTCGGAGGTTTTGGCCATGCAGGTGGCGAATGGCCAGTACTACGATACGGGCGATAAATTAGAGTATCTCAAAACAGTGGTAGATTTTGCGCTTAAGCACGATGATCTTAAAGATGAATTCAGAGAATACCTCCGTTCTCTCTAGATAGAGCGACTGGGCTTGCTGTTAATAATTAACTAAGTTAGGTATACTGGAGGCACTATGGGTATAACAACAACTGAACAAATGCTTCTTATTATTCTTTCAGCCACTCTGGCAATGTTTCTGATCATTAGTATCATCATCGGCATCAAGACAATACAAATTCTAAACCACGTAAAATCGATCATCGCTAAGGCAGAGCAAATCGCTGATAAGGCAGAGTCTGTTACCGAGTTTTTTCAAAAAACTGCAGCCCCAGTTGCTATCGGACGACTGTTATCAAATATATTTAACGCAACAAAAGATAGGAAGTAGTCATGAGTAAAGAATCAAAACGTTTCGCAATTGGTGCAGTTATCGCAGCAGGAATCGGCTATGTAACCGGTATTCTTACAGCACCTAAAAGTGGTAAAGAAACCCGAGCTGACGTAAAAAACGCTGCCGTAAAAGCAAAGACTGAAGCTGAGAAAACACTAAAGCGACTCCATAGTGAAATAAATGAACAAATTGAACGTGCAAAAAAACTTGCAGGACAATTGCACGAAAGTGGTAAAAAAGAACTCGACGTAATGTTAGCCTCTGCTCGAACAGCAAAAGAAAAAGCCCGAGATATGCTAACAGCACTGCATGATGGTGATGTTGAAGACAAAGACCTAAAGAGTGCTATCAAAGACGTCAATATGGCTATTGATCACCTACGTGCCTACCTCGACAAGCATGAGTAAAAAACAAAAAGTTCCAAAAGCCAGTTACGAAGACCTAGGCAAGATGATGGTTAACATCTACGAATCAGGTTATATTAATGCCAATCAATCATATAAATCCAGCTTCCTGAAGGGTATTGCCGGTGGAGTTGGTGGTGTTATTGGTGCGACCATCGTCATAGCATTAATCGCCTGGATTCTTTCATTATTTACGAGCATTCCAATTATCGGTCCCCTGAGTCACGATATACAAAATACAATCAAAAGCAGTCAATAAACTACAACAAAATTCGACGCGTCTAGTGTCTGTTCGTCTTTATACTTTATGGTTTTAACTTTATACTAATAGGAATGGGGAAAACTATAAAACTTGAGGCTTCTGATTATGTGCACCTTCATAATCACACACAGTACAGTCTGCTAGACGGGCTTACAAAAGTGCCTGAGCTCATAGACTACGTCGACAGCACTGGCATGAAGAGCGTGGCTATTACAGATCATGGGACAATGTCAGGTGTCATTGAGTTTTACAAAGCAGCACGCTCAAAAGATATTCGACCAATTATCGGGATGGAGACGTACGTCGCACCCCGAAGACACACTGACCGCGAAGCAGGCAAAGATAAGACACCATTTCACCTCATACTGCTGGCTATGAATAACGTTGGCTACGAAAATCTGATGCGACTCAGTAGCATTGCAAATCTACAAGGTTTTTACTATAAACCACGTGTCGACCACGCCTTACTGGAAAAATATAACGAAGGGCTCATCGTATTGAGTGGTTGTATCGGTGGTGAGATTGGTGATGCACTGCGCAATGGGCAATACGAGGCAGCCAAGAAGACAGCGGAGTGGTACAAATCGGTATTCGGCGATCGGTATTACCTGGAGGTTCAAGACCATGGTCACCCCAAACACCCAAGCGTTTGGAAGGAACAAGTTGCTGGAACTGATGATACCCTAAAGCTCGCTAAAGAACTCGGTATCCAGTGCGCCTTAACGTGTGACGCCCACTATTTGCGACACGAAGACCAAGAGGCGCACGAGCTACTACTTTGCGTACAGACTGGGTCGTTTTTGAGTGACGAAAAGCGGATGAGTCTGAAAGACTTTGAACTACACGTAACCGATCCACAAGAGATAATTAAACGCTGGGGAGAGTCGCATCCCGAGGTTATCAAGAACACCTCTATTATTGCCGAACGCTGTAATGTGGAGCTCTCCTTGGGTGGCATTCTAATCCCTAAGTTTCCTGTCCCAAAAGGAGAAACCGAGGCGTCTTACTTACACAAACTAGTGTACAGCGGACTCGCCTGGCGATATGGTGATGTTGGCGCTCGTGATGCTACGAAGCTCAGTGTAGCGCTCGCCAAAAAGACGTTACCGAAAAATGTTCTGACGCGCGCTGAATATGAGCTGAGCGTGATTGAACAAATGGGCTTTAACGGATACTTCTTGATCGTTGCCGATTTTATAAATTGGGGCAAAGATAATGGTATTGTTTTCGGACCAGGGCGAGGATCAGCCGCTGGCTCGATCATTGCCTACGCAATGCGCATCACCGAGCTAGATCCTATGGCTTACGATCTTCTCTTTGAGCGATTCCTAAACCCAGATCGTATAAGCATGCCCGATGTCGATATCGATATTCAGGATTCAAGGCGTGATGAAGTGATACAGTACTGTGTCCAAAAATACGGTACCGAACGGGTGGCAAATATCGTTACCTTCGGCCGAATGGCGGCCAGAAATGCAGTGCGTGATGTCGCTCGAGTTTTGCAGATACCTTACGCCGAGGCAGACCGGCTTTCAAAGATGATCCCACCCCCAGTTCAGGGACGACATATCCCCCTCAAAACTTCACTTATAAAAGATCCTGACCTTAAGGCCGAGTATGAGTCAAGCGCCCAGAGTAAGCGCATTTTTGACTTGGCAGTGCAAATGGAAGGAACCATTCGAAGCCATGGTATTCATGCGGCCGGTGTCGTTATCGCACCAGACGAGATCGTTAAGTTCGCACCGCTCGAGATGGCCCAAAAGGGTGTGGTATCGACCCAGTACTCTATGGGCCCGGTCGAAGAACTTGGTCTGCTCAAGATGGACTTCCTTGGATTATCTAACCTGACTATCATCAAGAACGCTCTGCGCGTTATTAAAAGGGTCAACGAGGTAGATATCGACATTGCCACAATTCCGTTGGACGATGCAAAGACATTCAAGCTACTACAGAAGGGTGACACGACTGGCGTATTCCAGCTTGAATCAGCTGGGATGAAACGTTATCTTCGCGAGCTAAAACCTACCAAGTTCGACGACATCATCGCCATGGTAGCATTGTATCGCCCAGGGCCTATGCAGTTTATTGATGACTTTATTGCTCGAAAGCATGGCCTCAAGGAAGTTACTTACGAACACGAAGGACTACGAGCAGCGCTGTCCGAGACATACGGTATTCTTGTCTACCAAGAGCAGTTCATGCAGATTAGTAAAGACATGTGTGGTTTTACCGGTGGGCAGGCAGATACACTTCGAAAAGCCATCGGAAAGAAGCAACGTGAAACCATGGCCAAGATGAAAGTGGCATTCATCGAAGGTATGGTTGAGCATAGCCAGGTGCCCAAATCTTTTGCTAACAAATTCTGGGCCCAGTTGGAAGCGTTTGCTGACTACTGTTTCAACAAGAGCCACTCGGCGTGCTATGGTCTTATTGCGTATCAAACCGCCTATCTCAAAGCTCATTATCCAGAAGCATTCATGGCGGCGCTCATGACTAGTGACTACGATAACATCGACCGTTTGGCTATTGAGATCAGTGAGTGCAACAACATGGGCATTAAAGTTCTATCACCAGACGTTAACGAATCATTCATGGAGTTCGCGGTCGTACCCGAACGTAAAGAAATTCGATTTGGTATGCAGGCAATCAAGAATGTTGGCGCTGGTGCAGTCGAAGAGATACTTCGTGCGCGCGAGGAAAAACAGTTCAGTAGCCTAGAGGATTTCTTTGAGCGCGTTAACGTACGGACAGTAAACCGTAAGGCTTTGGATAGTCTCATCAAAGCTGGGGCACTTGACCGTTTTGGTAAGCGCGTCATGCTACTAGAGAATTTAGACGTCCTTCTTGCCTATGCCAGTCGGATCCAGAAGGAAAAAGCGAGCGGGCAGACCGACCTGTTTGGCGCATCAATTGACGTTTCTGAGCAGATTAAGCCAAAACTACGACTATCCGATAATGCCGTCGAGGTAAACATGCGTGAACAGCTTCAGTGGGAACGAGAACTACTCGGTTTGTACTTATCAGCACACCCGCTCGAAGATTACAAACTTTGGCTATCGGAACAAACCATACCCACGACACAAATTACTCCAGATCTACACAACAAGTCCGCTACGATTGGTGGGGTAGTAATCGAATCGCGCGAAATCATGACTAAAAAGGGCCAAAAGATGGCCTTTGCTCGCATTGCTGATGAATACGGCGAGATAGAACTCATTTTGTTTCCTGGGGTCTACGAGAAGAGTAGTGACCTATGGCAAAGAGACACTGTCGTAGTACTGACTGGCAAGATATCCGGGCAAGATAGAGAAGGGCAGGCATCATCAACTGCGCAGGTTCTGGTTGATTCAGCTCGGGAAGTTACTCACAACGAAGCTAAGAATTATGCACCAACTATGAAAAAACCAAAAGCGCCCAAACTTGCTGTTCCCCGAAAGAAGAAGGTTGCCGATTCTGATGCCACAACAGACGCATCGAAACGTTTGTACATTAAACTGAGCGCTAGTAATGACCCCAGTATTCTTATGTCACTTAAAAACACTATAGATAAGACACCAGGGCAGACAGAAGTTGTGTTAGTACTCGGAGAAGCGGAATCGCGCCAGATCATTAAACTACCAATGAAGATCGAACACACCAGCGAATCGTTCCGTGAAGTCGAGTCGATTGTTGGTAAATCAAATATAAAGTTTGTGTAATCCTACAGGATCACGCCAACAGTTCGAGATGCAATAAATGTGAATCCGATCAAACTAATGATCGTCATATCAAACAGAGTGTGTTGCAGTACGTAGCGTTCGCCCTTGACGACAAAATTATGTAATGCAAAGCCGTGTTTACCGAGCACGATCAGTCCGCCAGATAGTGATAGCACAAACAGAAAACTACCAAGCCAAGGCAAGGAATTCCCCGTAATTGACTGTAACCGGTTAGTCATGGAGGAGTCGTCAGACAAGACCGTGGCATTGGTATTTGGACTCTCTTTTGTGGTGGCGGTAGATGTTGTCGTATCTTTCTTGGCTGTGTCGCTCGCATTCTGACTCTGCTGGGTTGCTTGCGTAGGTGATCCTGCTGCAGTTGCCGTTGGCGCAGTGGTTGTCGGTGCAGATTTTACGGCAGGCGTTGGCGTAGTAGGTTTGGTAACAGCGGTTGGTGCAGGGGCTACATACGGCGATGCATACATAGCCACCACAATAGTCTCCTGCGATGGAGAGGAGGCTACACCATTATAGGCGGACGCATTCACCACCCCAAAACCAACTTCAGTGAACCCGCCGTTTAACAGATTCTCTTTGTGTGTTGGACTGGCCATCCATCCTGCGACCGTATCAGCGCTCGTGTTATATCCGTATGCCAAGTTCTCGCCGGCTGCACTGTAGCTATAGCCAGCGTTGGTGATAAATACCCATGGCGGCGAACCATCAGGTGTGTTGTGCGACCAGTAGTTTCGATTAGCCATATCATTGGCTTTAGCCTGAGCGGCATTATTTAGTTTTCCATTAATTGTTAGTGCACTTTTACCATTTGCAGAGCGCTGTTGGTTCGTAGAGCCAAGCAATCCGCTCACACCGATATCTGTGGCGTATGCCAATACACTCTGTGTATCTGGCGACTTAGGTTTTGCTGGTGCACTACTACTTTTTGCGGGGTGCATACCCATAAAAATGCTGGCCGCAATTAAAAGAGTCAGCGGAAGATATGGCGTATAGACCTTTAAGAATTTGCCTGTGCGCTTTTGGTGATTTCCGTGTCTTTTACGGTGAACATGTGAATTTTTTGTTTCTACGCGCATGTTGCTTACATTATATGCTATTGCTTATAAAAAGCCATCACTGTTGTTAGTCTGACGTTGGTCTATTGCGAAAAACAGATGTGGTACAGAGCCATGGCGGCAGCTTGTACTACGTTAAAGGATTCTTTGGTCCCGAACATTGGAATTACCACACAATTGTCGCTGGCCCCTAGTAGCTTCTGGTCGATGCCTTCTACTTCACGTCCAAGTAGCAACGCTACTTTATCACTCGGGCGATAGTCGGGTAAACTGATTGCACTCGCTGCCTGCTCCAACGCACAGACTTCGTAGCCTTCAGATTTTAGTTTATCGATTACTGGATATACGTCTTTGGCATGCTCCCATGGCAAACTCAGCTCAGCACCAAGCGCTGTCTTGTTCATTTGTTTAGATATCTTCTGGTATATGTGGGGAAGCCGTGAGTCAGGATGAGTCTGCGGATATGGAGTGTACCCCGTTAGATACATCTTCTCGACGCCCAATCCTTCGGCGGTTCGCATCAATGAGCCGACGTTATGAATACTCCTGATGTCGTGTGCAATAACAATAATCTTTCGCATTGCTAGTAAGTATAGCTCAGAAATGCCTGCAAAGGAGTAGTACAGAGATATTCACCTTTCCCAACAGTGCACGCTTATGGTTAAATAGAGAGTAAATGGCACAAGATATTCGCATAACTGATGAGCTTTCTACTGAGAAACGAGCACGCATTCTCGGACTCTCCTATACGGACACAACGAAAATCACCCAAAAAACACTTTTTCGTGAGCTTCTAACAAATGAGGAGCTGTACTCCCTGCGTGTCGTACCAATCCAGTATTCTAAAAATGGCATAACGTTCGGTATTACAACAACAACTTCACAGCAGACCATGTCCAAGCTTACGGCTCGCTTCTTAGATCAGCGTGTCACCTATACGCTCATATCAGAGTCTGGATACGACGAATACATGAAACTCTACGACCCGCCAAAACAGGTTGTCTACAATGATATAAAGATTACTGGCTCATCACCCGATAGCCTCATAGCTCAAGTCTCGGCGACACTTGAGCAGGTCCGTGCAGATGATATGTTAGCGTATCTTACCGATCAGGCGCATAAATTATCGGCATCCGATATTCATATAGAAAACCAAGCTTCGTACGTACGAATCAGGCTACGCATCGATGGTGTACTCCATCCAATTGCTAAGATCAGCCGTGATCGTTGTCGCATGCTAATATCTGCCATCGCCAGTGCAGCTAATGTCTCTACTTCGGCTGGTACGGCACAGCAAGGGCATATTACTCAGCGAGTGGTGATGGCCGACAAATCGATCGTTGACGTAAACCTTCGAGTAGAAACAGTCCCGGCCATCAACGGCATGGACATCGTCATGCGTCTCTTTAACATGCAGGCCGACATGTACACACTTGATCGACTGGGCCTAAGTAGTATGGAACGCACGGTCGTAGATGACATCATCAAAAAACCGAATGGTTTAGTACTAGCGGTTGGTCCGACCGGGTCAGGTAAAACAACTACGCTCTACTCAATACTCAATACACTCAACAGTGATACGCGCAAAATAATAACTATTGAAGACCCAGTAGAGTACCAATTCGAAGGAATTACACAAATTTCCGTCACCAGCGAAACGGGTGACGAAACTCACTTTGCTGACAAATTACGCGCCGTATTACGTCTAGATCCAGATGTCGTTATGGTAGGTGAGATCCGCGATAACGACACGGCTAAGACGTCTCTCCAGGCATCGCTCACAGGACACCTAGTACTCTCTACCTTCCACGCAGGCTCCGCAGCGGCAGCACTGACCCGTATGGTCGATATCATCGGACAAAACCCACTCTTCACCTCAGCGATTCGGCTCATCATGGCACAACGCCTCATACGTCGTCTCGATAATGAAACTAAAATCGCCTACCAGCCGGACGCGGCTACACTCAAGCAGTTGCAAGACATTGTCGATAGTTTGCCACCAATTTATAAAAAACCGGATATCTCTAACCTGACACTCTACAAACCAGGTAGCTCCACAGACAATCCTTTCGGGTTTAAAGGACAGATCGCCATTCGAGAACAAATGGTCATGAGTGATGCACTGCGCGCTCTGCTACTTCGCCCAAGTGCACAAATTTCGACGCAAATGATAGAAGAAACTGCAGTGCAGGCTGGCATGCTAACCATGTTACATAGTGCACTGTTCAAATTACTGTCGGGCGAGACAACTGTCGAAGAAGTATTCCGTGTCCTTGGCTAGCTAATATACTAGACGATAACTTTAGCAATTTCAGGCACCAGTCGATCATCAAGCGGGCTTGGGATAATGTGCTCTGCATCAGGCGATTCAACAAGGCTCGCAATAACTTTAGCAGCAGCAATCTTATGTTCGTCAGTAATTTTTGTGACTCGGTTATCAAGCGCACCCCTAAAGATTCCAGGGAAGGCCAGTGAATTATTAACCTGGTTCGGAAAGTCGCTACGGCCTGTGGCCATAATAGCAACGCCGGCACTTTTAGCGACATCGGGCATAATCTCAGGTGTTGGGTTCGCCATAGCAAAGATAATTGGATTTTTAGCCATAGTTCTTACCAGCTCTGCGCTTAGAAGTCCTGCTTTCGAAACACCAATGAAAATATCTGCGCCCTTCAGAGCGTCTGCCAAGCTACCAGACACATTATTCTTGTTAGAGAACTCGAGTAGCTTCTTCTTATCATCATTGAGGTCGGTACGACTACTGCTAATGATACCAGTGCTATCCACGGCAAGGATGTCAGGATGAGCATAAAGATTCAGCAATTTCATAATAGCGGTCCCGGCTGCACCTGCGCCAACACAGACAACCTTGCAATCTTCTAGTTTTCGTCCGGTGACTTTCATGGCATTAATGAGCCCGGCTAGCACAACGATTGCCGTACCGTGCTGATCATCATGAAAAACTGGAATAGGTAGCATCGCTTTGAGGCGCTCTTCTACTTCAAAGCAAATCGGGGCAGCTATGTCTTCCAGGTTAATGCCACCAAAACTCGGGGCGATGGCACTCACTGCAGCAACAATCTCATCGGCACTATGCACATCGAGAATTATTGGCACAGCATCGATATCAGCAAAATGCTTGAACAACATTGCTTTGCCTTCCATAACTGGTAGCGCGCCGTAAGGTCCAATATTCCCAAGACCAAGCACGGCTGACCCGTCGCTAATAACGGCTACAGAGTTATTGAGCCATGTGTAGTCACGTGCCTCACTAGGGTGTTCTGCAACATAGCTACTCACAGCAGCTACTCCCGGCGTGTAATAGGTGCTCAGTTTATCCTGACTATCCAGCTTGTCTTTGAGAGACACCGCTATCTTGCCTTTGAGTTCTTTGTGTTTCTTGAGTGCTATTTCGTTAAAATCCATACCCATCAGTATACACTCGCTTATGCCTCCGTGGCATCAAAAATCGAAAGTATGGATTATTACTGCCATTACTCTTGATCGAATCAATAAAATAGTGTAGTATTTAATGATTATGCCATCTGTTATTAAACAAATCGAAGAGAAATATAAAAAGCACGCCGTCGTAGACGTACGACCTGGTGACAGCGTTCGTGTTCACCAAAAAATCCGTGAAGGTAGCAAAGAACGTATTCAAATCTTTGAAGGTCTTGTTATCCGCGTATCAAAGAAAGACAGCCTGAGTTCAACAATTGTTGTACGACGAGTTGCTGGTGGCCTAGGTGTTGAGAAGTCCTATCTTCTTCACTCACCATTTGTTACAAAAATCGAAGTTACAAAGCGAAGCAAAGTTCGACGTAACTACCTTACATACATGCGTGCACGAACAGGGAAAGCAGCCCGACTTACTGGTGTTGGTTTTGATAAATCAGTCAACGATCTTCCAGAAGACCCAGCAGTACTAGCCGCTGAACTTAAGCTCAAAGAAGAAGCCGCTGCAGCACACGAAGCCGAGGCAGCCGCAAAGGCAACCGAGGAAGCTGAAAAAGAAGCAAAAGTTGCTGAAGCCGTTGCTAAACACGACGAAGCAAAATAAAGAATAAAGCCCTTTATTAAAACCACCCTCTTACGGGTGGTTTTTTGTTATGATGAGCAAATGAAAATCATACTGGGTGTTGATGAGGTTGGACGAGGGTGCTGGGCTGGACCGCTTGTTGCTGGGGCAGTAGTACTGCGTACTCCAATCCCTGGGCTTAAAGATTCCAAGAAATTAACGGCCCATCAACGTGACTCGCTTTCAGCACTAATCAACACCGAAGCACTGTCAACCGGGATAGGTTGGGTTAGCCCGGAAGAGATCGACCAGCTTGGACTCACAAAAGCAGTTGGCCTAGCAATGCAGAGGGCAGTCGAGATGATAGACGTAGCATATGACCAGCTGATTGTAGATGGCAACATAAACTACTTTGCCGCAAATCCTAAGTCCATTGCTGTGGTACGAGCAGATGACACGGTCGCGGAAGCCAGTGCTGCGAGCATCATCGCTAAGGTCGCACGTGACAGCTACATGCAGGAGATTGCCGCTCTTTATCCTGAGTATGGCTTCGAGAGGCATGTTGGCTACGGAACCAAATTTCACGCAGATGCTCTGCAGTTACACGGCATTAGCCCACTTCACCGTAAGTCATTTAAACCGATCGCCAAACTACTATGACAAATTATGCCCACGGGAAACATGCCGAAGCAAAAGCGACCGACTACCTTCGCTCGAAGGGTTGGGAGATTGTTGAACAAAACTGGAAGACTGAGTGGTGCGAGATCGATATTATTGCCAAACATCAATTGCGCATCTACTTTGTAGAGGTGAAGTATCGCATGTCCAATAGTCAGGGTACGGGTCTTGACTACATAACGAACAAAAAACTTCACCAAATGGCGCGAGCCGCAGAAGGCTGGACGCAAATACATCGCTGGGGTGGAGACTACCAGCTGGCTGCCATCGAAGTTAGTGGCGAAAACTACCAGATCACCAACTTCGTAACCGACCTCTTCTAAAATGTGAGAGGTCCGTCCTCTCACTCAAATAAAATAAAGTTGAACATTTTTCAATACGAGTACGTCCTTGTGCGAGGACGGACCTCTCACAAAGTTTGCAGACTATGGTTTACTGTGTAAAAATAGCGCATATATAACTAAGGAGCACCTGATGACCGACACGACAGTAGAGTTAGTTGGGCTTAGCTTGAACGCTAAGGTAGTACCAAGCGTAGAAGATTTAGAAAGAGAACTTAGTGGTATCCTGAGCGATGAGTGCCAGAGCATCCTAGGGAGACCTTTGCGGAAATATGTAGATATAATGCACCTATACCCCACCGGGACAGTGTCTGAACTTGATGACATTGCCGAAGCGGCAGCAATCGGCGATCGGGCTGCTACGGCCCTTGAATGGGTCATCATGCTGGGCGAGACAAATTACGTTGACTGTTTTGGTCCTGAGGGCGAAAAGCCATCAGAAACTACCGAACAAGCCATCGTAAAGTGGCAGGAAATACGAGACTTTTTACGACCGGCAGAAGAGCGCGCAATGCAACCTTTGACAGAAGAAAAAGCGATTGCCGAACTTGACAGCAGTATTGCATTGATTGAAGGCGCGCTCGCATCAGGTGCTATGAAGATTCAGGGAGTACCTGAAATCGAATCAGCAACAAACTAATCAAAGACTGTGTCATTTTAGTGTGAGAGGACGGACCTCTCACACTATTGGGAGTTGAAGAAAGCGCGGACAAGTTTAAGGTCGCGTTTT
>CAYJDY010000004.1:3259-44622 GCA_964369045.1 uncultured Candidatus Saccharibacteria bacterium | reverse complement strand
GCGGAACTAGCTGTTATGGCCAGCCGCAACATTTTGATATGGTTTGCCTGAAATGGCCCATTCGGCTGCATACTAAAGGCCATTTCTTCAAATCCAAAGGCATACTTCTGGTTCGCATCGAGCTTATTACCTTCGGAATCTGTTATTAAGTTTGGCGAATGACCTCCTAGTTTCAATAGTTGCATATTCATCCAGAGACGAATAATATCTATCGAATTATCTTGATCATTTATTGCCTCGAGTGCGTTACTTAGCATTACAAAGTATTCTGGCTCAGGCGAGTCCTCTGTTATTCTGTTAACCAGCTTCAGAACATCATATGCAAACATTGTACGATCAATATTCTTTACGATATTGCCAAAGTTTTTTTGAAGTCTTGATGATATAAGTGTTCCCAGATCACCCTTGCCGACGATATATGTTATATCGTTTACACTAAACAGCTCGATACCACCAGCGAGCCTACTCTTGATCTTCCGAACACCTTTAGCCAGCAATCGAATTTTGCCATGATCATTCGTTAATATGGTTATTATCCTGTCTGCTTCACCGTAGTTGATCCGCGCCAGAACTACTCCTGTTGTAACTTGCTTATTCATGGTGAAACTGGAGTATACAACGTCCTGTTGACGGCAGTAATAAGTTGGTGAAGTTTCGTTACAGGCTTATACATAACCTCGCTAATATTCAGCTGTTCAATAATCTTACCGTTCTGTTCAATAATTCTCTTAGGAACAAACGAATGGATGATAACTGGCAGATTTTGCCAGTCCGGATATGACCTCATTTCATACAAGAATTCAATGCCGTTATGCAACGCTATCTGTATTTCTATGACCACAAGTTCTATCGGAAATGAATCAAGCATGGCAATAGCTTCACCGGCTTCCCGACATTGCAGGACATTATACCCCTCTTGCCGTAATGCTTTCTCGTATATGTCTGCCAGCTGGATGTCTGGTTCAATTAATAATACCTGTGTCATAACACTACACGAGAGCCATCTGCTGGCTCGGAGTGAACGTTGCAGCCAGCCCAGTTAGTCGTTGGTGATGTGCCACTCTTAGTCCGCTCGACATCGTCTCTAGGAGTGAGTCTGCGATAAAAACACCGGCACCGTTATGCGCAGACAGCTGGGCGAGCGGTTGTCGTGAAGTGCCGTAAAGTTTTTTAGCACGTTTGAACATATCCACATTTAATCCTTCCACATCAGAGAATAATCCGGCTGTTATACCATTTCGAGTTCGATGAGCAGCAAGTTTAATGACAGGTCGCTTCGTGTGTGTACGTTGTGACTGTACGTCAACAAACACCTGCCCTAGGTTCAAAAGGGCTGACGACAAACCTGCTGAATGTGCCATGACTGGTCCATATTTACCTGCTACATGGAGCTCGATGTCGCATCCGCTTACGCCGGCAATCGTTTCGATTTTATGAGCAACGTCCTGGAGTACAGCAGCCAAAGAGACAGGCTGGAGCTCTATCTGGTCCCCTGCCTCGTGAAGCCTGGAGCTTAGTAGAAAACTATCAAGCAATTGGAGTGTGGCATCGGCTGTATTCTCGATATCTTGTAATGCTTTAGGATCAAGTGTACCTTTTGTAAGTTCCGCTGTTCTGGCAATACGCAACAGAGGTAATTTGAACTGCTCTGCCAGGGCAAAAAAGAGTTTGCTCTGCCCATTTTCGGCATAACTTATTTGTTCAAGATTATTCACACTTTCCAAACCGTTCACCTGTTGTTACCTATCGTTAGTATAACGTAATTGCAGTACAAGAACAGAGTTAAGATGTAAAAAACAACAGTGTTTTATGGTGAAAAGGTAGTATTCGGTAATATGATCGTATTGAAGTCAGGTACAAACTGCGAAGCTTCTGTCCATATCTGTATCGTCTTATCACGAAGTGGAACCACTACCATACTCCCCTGTTTTCCTTGTTTTATCTCGCCATCAGCACGTACACCTACTATGCCTGGTGCCTTCGGAAAGGCATACGGCGTAACTTTTACTTTTCCAGTCTTAACTAATGAGTCAAAGGTCTTTATTGCTACTGCATACTTGGTATTCAAAACTTGGAAGCGCAGTGCTACACCATTACCAGAGGTAAGCCCCGGTACGAACTTAGGATTAAGTGTTCCATCCAATGGCACACCTGTCTTGCCTGACTCATCGACGTAAGCGCTCCAGGTCTTAGGGTAACTAATAGCGAGACTTCCGTAGGATGCTGGCCCATTATAGATAACGAGCGGTTCTTTTTCTCGTTGAATGAATTCTGCTTCTTTGTTCTTAGTATTAGTTTCGACCGCTTTATCTACCGCTACCGAAATTTTAGCGTCCACATTATCTTTGTAATCCTGTCGGCCCATAAAAGCCCACGCGCCGAAACCAGCGGCTGCAAAGAATACAATTAGGGTAAATATAAATGCAATCAGCCACGAGTCAACTGAACCACGTTGATTAAGACTTTTCATACTGCTAATGGTACCATATTTTCAACGTATTATCAGGTAAGTTTCTTGAGCGTATTCTCTGCTTCTTTCAGATATACCTCGAGTTCTTTGGTGAGACTCAGCGCGTGTTTATATTTCTCTATCGCTTCGTCAACGTCAATTGTCTCAGATTCAAACCATGCCAAGGCATCATCGAGCTCCGATTTTAACTGGGCATATGTTTTTTCGTTTTTCGTCTTCGTCATATTGGTTAGTATAAGGTCAAAACCCGAAACAAGGAAATAACAGAGCCTATTCTACTGGCTTTACCGAGCCTATTTTTGCAGTCACGCTTCCATCGACCAATCGAATCGATATAATGTCGTTGAGTTTGAGTTGTGTTACAGATTTTACTGGACTATTACCTGATCGAACAAGCGCGTAACCCCGACTGAGTATACGCCGAGGGTCGAAGCCATGAAGCACCTGTAGGGCGTTATTTGCGTAGTTTTGTTGTTTTTTGATTTCTTGAAGCAACCGATTATTGGCTTCCGCGAGCAGTCCCTTGTTTATGTCTGTTTCTTGCGCAAACAATTGCGTTATTCTGTCACGACTGCGCTTCAGCTCGGTACGGAATTGTAGGATGGTCGTATCTCTATCTGGCACAAGCAGTTCTGCCGCGTTACTCGGCGTACTTGCCCGTCGGTCTGCTGCAAGCTCTGACAGGCTAGTGTCGACTTCGTGCCCGATTGCTACAAGTGTTGGTATACGACTAGCGGCTATTGCACGGACAACCTGCTCACTACTAAATGCCTGTAGATCATCTACACTTCCTCCGCCTCGTGTAACGACGATAACGTCCAGTTCCTGTGTCGTGTTGAGTTCATTCAGCGCACTTACAATTTGCTGAACAGCAGATTCGCCCTGCACCTGTACGTCAGCATGAACAATCTCGATGCCACCCCAGCGTGAACTCAGAATTTTTAGAAAGTCCTTGTACGCCGCAGATTCACCCGATGTCACAAGACCTATACGCGAAGGTGGGTACGGGAAACTTCGCTTACGTTCAGTCGCGAACAGTCCTTCAGCGGTGAGCTTCGCCTGCAGAAGTTCGGCAGCTTTTTTTATGGAGCCCTCGCCAACCGGCGTGATACTTTTAACTGTGATCGAAAATCCAAATGTTTGGTGTAATCTTGGAGAACCAATAACCTTGACCATCATTCCTTCCTCTAGTGGACCAGGGAGCATAAAGACGGTACCAAAAAAACGTATACTCGATGACTCGTCCTTGAGATCAAAATACACCCATTTTCCCTTACTCACCCTGAAGTTCGACAGCTCCCCTACGATCGTTACTGTCGGAAAGGCATAGTCCAGCGTCTGGTTCAGAACCGCAACAAAGTCACTGACCGAGAATACTGGGTTCATACGCTTGGGCTTTTAGCGCGCAGTCTCTTGTTATAGAAGTAGTAGCCAGGAGGTAACTGAATGGCCATATTCAAAATTCGGTACATGACAGTTACGGGAATACTGACAGCGGCGCTCACGCCACTGGCTGCAAGCACTCCAGTCATGAGCGCCTCATAAATTCCTATGCCACCTGGCAGAACGGACACAAAACCAGCAAAGTTAGCAACTGCGTAGGCTAGAATTACGGCCCCTGGGTTCACCCAAGCACCAAATGCGATATAAACCACATAGATCGTTGCCACCTCACTTATGCTCGCCAGTAGTGACCACATGAGAGGCACACGAAGCGCCTTGAAGTCTTTACTGATAACCTTGTAGTCTTCATGTAGTTCTTCAAAGAGTTTACGGACTTTTGTGATATTGATAGTCTCAGGATGTTTTGGTCGCAAAACGTGAATGACTTTGTTCAGTCCCTTTGATAACGCCACAAAAAAACTATTGATACGTGTTTTGCTTCCAATTACATAAGCGATCACAAAAGTACCTACGAACACTAGGGTAGCTAGTGAGCCACCCACAAGAAGCACAAAACCACTTGCCTTTCCATCAACTGCCAACATAATAAGTCCAAAGGCTAACAGTATTTGGAAAGAGATAAAAACGAGTACAAAACGAAACAAGTATACCAGCGATGCTTTCGCTGCACTCACCCCTGCACCCTTCATTCTGATACTAAAATATGAAAGCCCGGTTACTCCCCCGCTTGGAAACACATTGTTCACAAAGTTCAGCTCTAGCATGGTTCGAAACATTGATCTATATCGAAGACGCTCACCTAAGATTCGGAAAAGCGATCGAGACTGGTTTGTGTATGCGTGATAGTTTATGAACTGTAGCGGCAACATTAGCAGTAATGCCCAGGCGTTAACTCGACCTAAATTATCTAAACTCTCTCTAATTTGAGTACGGAGTGCGAATATTGTTCCTGCCAACGCAATCAGCGTGACGATATTCAGTATTAACTTCCATTGTGATTTTATTTTATGGCTCATAGGTATGTAGTCAAGTATAAGGTAGAACGTGGTCTGCTGTACAGCTATCGCCACCGAGTCAACTAATTACACTGTTATCTCACTTATTTAGGTATAATAGTCGGTATGCAACAATCCATATGTATCCTTGGGCGTCAGCCCGAGCTTGGTCTCGCCGAACTAGAAAGTCTTTTTGGTGCTGATAAAATTACGCCTATCGGTTCTACTGCAGCCATCATAGATATTCCACCCAAAGATATCCCTTTTAGTAATCTTGGCGGCAGCATCAAGCTCGCTGGCATGTTAACAAGAATCGAGACTACCGACTGGACAAAATTGATCGATTACGTTGATAGCACCCTGCCCTCTCACCTTACTTTTATACCTGAGGGGAAGCTCAAACTTGGACTCAGTGCATACGGACTTCGCGTTGACCCAGCCACGATCAACCGAAGTGGCCTAACAATAAAAAAGACAGTCAAAGCAACTGGACGATCTGTCCGTGTTATACCCAATAGTGAGACTTCCCTGAACAGCGCGCAGGTTCTACACAATCAACTCACTTCTGACCTTGGGCTTGAGCTACTGTTCATTCGTGATGGCGCGACAACTGTTCTGGCGCAGACTATTGCCGAACAAGATATTGAGGCATACTCAGCACGTGACCAGAAACGCCCCATGCGCGACGCGCGAGTCGGTATGTTGCCTCCTAAGCTGGCTCAAATAATCATCAACCTTGCGGTCGGGCAAAATAAAGTGGGCGATGGATCAACTGTAGTACTCGATCCTTTCTGTGGTACGGGCGTTATACTACAAGAAGCTGGGCTAATGGGCTTCAGTCCTTACGGCACTGATCTAGACGAACGAATGGTGCGCTACAGTCGTGACAATCTCAACTGGCTAAGTACGAACTGGTCAGTATCATTCGATTGGCACCTCGAAGTTGGCGATGCAACCAATATCCAATGGCGTAAACCAATCAACGCTATCGCCTGCGAGACATACCTCGGTCGACCCTTTTCGAGCCTTCCGGACCAAAATACACTTGATGAAGTCATGAGTGATGTAAATCTAATTCTTAAGCGCTTCCTTCAGAACGTCAGTCAACAAACTGGACAGGGTTTTCCACTCTGCATTGCCGTTCCGGCATGGAAAACACCAGGTGGATTTAAACACCTTAAACTTCTTGATTCTCTCGAGGTTTTGGGGTATACTAGACGAAGTTTTGTTCACGCGGACACAGAGAGTTTGGTCTACTTCCGAGAAGGTCAAATCGTTGGACGTGAACTTGTATCACTAATAAGGAAGTAACATGTCACACGTAAAAGCAGGTGGAACCAGTAAAAATAACCGAGACAGCCAAGGTCAACGACTTGGTGTGAAGCTTTTTGGTGGTCAAAAAGTAAGTGTCGGTCAGGTTATTGTTCGCCAAGTTGGCCTAACCAAGCGGGCTGGAGCTGGCACAATGCTAAGCCGCAACTTCACCATTCACGCAACCAAAGATGGTATCGTAAACTTCAAAAGCCGAAAAGTACGTCTCTTTAGTGGCAAATCAGTTCGACGAACTGAAGTAGTAGTCGAATAATCCAGTTCTTCTAATCAAAAAGCTCCCTGTCAGGGAGCTTTTTGATTTGGGTCAGTACCCTTAGAAATATTTAGCTTGCTTCGTTAGGTCAATTCCGTGACCTGCGGCATTATCAATCTGCTCCTGCGTTGGAGGTGTCCAGTAGCCTTCTCGGTGACTTGTCTGTGCCGGAGGAGTTGTTCCTGCCTCTGGACGAACTGCGGCTGGCTCAATAGCAGCTACATCAGCACGTTCTACTTCTACTGAAGCTGGAGCAGGTGCTTCTACCTGTCGAGCTGCCGCTTCGACGCTAAGATTGGTCAGGTCAGTATTTGGATCAAGTAAGTGCGCGTACGGATCTACACCCTGCGGCGCCTCTGATGGTTGTGGTAAAGCGTTCATATCGTTCATATTACTATCCTAACTTTTTGTTTTTTATCTACTGGTAGATTTAAGCACATGCTTGTTATTTTGTCAATTACGAATCTTGGTTGAGCGACCTAAAGCTAGCTATTACAGCCTGGTGGTTTTCTCTTGTTAACTCACCACTTTGAATCATTTCGAGCACTGCAGTCCTGTCCCGGAACCCTGTCCCGTCAAAAAATTCACGATACTCCGACTCACTGAGGTCTGCTATTGCGAGCTCTGCACTATCCTTACTCAAAGTTTTAAACCAGAAAAAATCTTGTCCGCCGACAGATTCATGATCCAAGATATAGTTTTCTTCAAAGAACACGTCGGTACCCAAATATTTCCCTTTCCTAATAACAACTCCTTCCTTTTCACCATTTGCGCGGTCATCCCGTACTACTTGCGCTCCCGTCAGATGATATATTTCGGCAATCAGTTCTTTTGTTCGTTCCGGGAGATCTCCAACGATCGCTGTTCCATCGCGAGTTAAGGAGTCAATCGCACTCTGCTCACTACTCATAAAAGCTGCTGGTTCTGTGGGTTGCTGTGCTGCTGTGTTTATTAATTCTTTATGAAATGGTGCTAATTCACCCTTAAGTTTTAGGAAACCATTCTCATCAATATTTGGATCACCGAAGTCTGGGTTAGAAATTTGGAATTCAGGAACATTAATACCAGCGTATGACTTGATGGATGTCAGTAATCCGCCCAATAACATAGCCCCTTTGTCGCCATATTTTTCGCTAAACCTATCAATAAGGTCAAACTCATACTGGACCTGGTCATGTACCGGTTCTAGCCCGACTATAATTGCATCAAATTGATCTGCTTCATGCCTTACTTCACCGAATGGAACCCCCACCTCTGGCAAGGCTAACGTATCGGGTTGTACTGGAAGGTACAGGTGGTTAAAGGGGGGTGGCGTAGTGTTATGTTCCATATTTTTGTTTTAGTTGACTAGATATATATTAACATAAGTATTACAAATATGCAATAGCGTTACATACTTAAATAGCTCTAGATCATACCGCCCTCTTATGCGCGTGCTCTAGGCTTATACTATTTTGGGATTTATTCCGCGAAGCGCAAAGGAGACGTATTTTAATACGTTGACTGTGCCTCGTAAGGAATAAGGTTCAAAAGAGCAAAGCCTAGTGTACGTGTACTAGGCTGTTAGGTGGTGTTTGATACGCTCTACCACATCAGCAATCACGACTTGCGACTTAACAAGATAGTCGTCTGCCCCGAGTGTTTGAGCACGTTCTTTATCGCTATCTTGGCTAAGTGCAGTCAACATGACGACCTTCACCTTAGCAGTCTCTGGGGTATTACGTAGAATGTCTAACACATCAAAGCCACTTACTTTTGGCATCATTACGTCGAGAACAATGAGACTTGGTCGATATTCTAGCGCTCCGGCTAAAGCATCTTCACCATTTGGAACTCTTTTGACGTCAAAACCCTCAGCCTGTAGACGTGTTTGATACACGCTCGCTAAAGCGTCATCATCCTCTACAAGTAATATTTTGAATTGTTTTGTATCGTTACTACTAGGGTTTGTATTTGGTTCATCCATAGTGCTTATACTAATATAAACTGCCTCTTCAGGCAAGCACTTACGCTGAAAATACAACTATTCGATACTGGCGAGAAAACCTTTGAACATTGGGTGCGGAACATTAGGTCGAGATAGGAATTCAGGGTGGAATTGGCTTGCTACAAAGAAGGGGTGGTCGATGGCTTCAATCATCTCGACTAAATTACCGTCCGGAGACTTGCCCACAGCTTTAATGCCCCACGACTCATATTGGTCTATGTAAGCGTTGTTTGCCTCATAACGGTGGCGATGACGTTCAGTTATGTTGGTGGTTCTATATAATTTTGCCGTTAGGCTCTGCTTATCAATAACGCATGGGTAGTCACCTAAACGCATTGTGCCACCGGTATTCTCTTTTCCGGCCTGGTCTTCCATGGTATGGATCACTAGGTTCGTACTACCCGGATCAAACTCTGCAGAGTTTGCATCACTAAGACCAGCAAGTCGTGCAGCCGCAATAACACCAACCTGCATACCTAAACATAATCCCAGATACGGCAGCTTCTCTTCTAGTGCATATTGTGCAGCAATAATTTTTCCTTCGATGCCGCGTGAACCAAAACCACCAGGCACAACAATGCCATCAAGGCCATGCAAATACTTCTTTGCGTCTTTTTCTTGACCAAGTTTTTCTGCATCGACCCACACGATATCAATTCCACTACCGTGCGACCAAGCTGCTGCGCGAAGAGCTTCAAATACTGACATATACGTATCCTGATTATCCATGTATTTGGCGACGACGCCGATTTTATGAGTCTTTTTGGCAGGCGTTAAGATGGCATCTACCATCTTCTGCCACTGCGCATGCTTTGGTTTCTTGGCAGTTAACCCAAGTTTCTTAACAATAAAATCACCGATTCCCTGCTTTTCAAGAGTGAGTGGTACCTCATACACTGTACGGGCATTCGGTAGAATCGCGATACCCGCTTCAGGAACACCGCAAAACGCACTCAACTTTGCACGAGTACTGCCATTAGTTGGCACTTCACTACGAGCCACAAGAACATTAGGTAATATTCCCATAGCACGAAGATCGCGTACCGCATTCTGCGCAGGTTTGGTTTTGATTTCTTTGCTTGTAGACAGATATGGCATGTACACAACCTGAACGTATAGGCAATTCTCAAGCCCTACCTTCGATCCAAGTTCGCGAATGGCCTCAAAGAATGCTGGGCTTTCGTAGTCGCCGACCGTTCCACCTATTTCAACTATATGTACATCAAAGCCCTTACCGGCTGTTAGAACAGCGTCCATAATGGCATTCGTAAAATGTGGCACAACCTGCACGGTTTGCCCCAGAAACTTACCTGCACGTTCATCATCAATTAGCTGTCGGAGGATACGTCCACTCATGACAGAACTGTTTTTTGTTAACTGAATATCAAGGAACCTCTCGTAGTGCCCAAGGTCTAAGTCTGTCTCTGCACCGTCACGTGTCACAAAACACTCGCCGTGTTCTGCTGGATTTAATGTACCTGCGTCGACATTAAGATACGGGTCAAGTTTCTGAATATTCACGGAAAGTCCGCGGGCCTTTAAGACGTTACCGATGGAAGCGGCGGTGATACCCTTTCCTAATCCGGAAAGCACACCACCCGTAACAAACACATACTTAACTGGCTTCGCCAAAATACTCATCCCTCTTTATACATTGATACTACCAGAGAGTACGGTAAGTTAAAAGCTTAAAGTTTAACTTGTCGACGATTTCGCTCTTTATTGATTCAGCTTTTGCAATGCAGCATCGAGTTGTGGATCGCGTCCTGCGTTATAGTCTGCTTCTGTTTGGTCAACTTTTTGGTCAGGCTGGATTCCTTCTTTATCGATATTCTTACCGTTCGGTGTGTACCAGCGTGCCACGGTTACCTTCAGGATCGCACCATTAGCCAGCGTCTCTGGCTGCTGCACACTGCCCTTACCGAAGCTCTTTACACCCAACAAAGTTGCCACTTTATTATCGTGTAGTGCGCCAGCAGTAATCTCACTAGCACTCGCACTTCCGCCGTCGATCAGAACCACTGTAGGGATGCCTAGCAGTGGTGAGTCGCCACGAGACTTATAGGTTTTGATGACCACTCCGTCACGCTTCTCTTGTAATACTGTCTTGTTATCAAGCCAAAGGCTCGATACGTCAACTGCAGACTCCAGAAAACCTCCTGGGTTGCCACGTAGATCGAGTACGACCTTCTTGACGCCATCTGCCTTGAACTTCTGTGCAGCGGACCGTGCAAGTTCTGTAGTATCTTCACCAAACCGGCTTATCTTTATATAGCCAACGTTGCCATCTAATGTTTTAGTCTCAACACTCGGAATGTTTATTTCCTCTCTTACAATGTCGAATTTCAGATCTTCTTTTTGGTTACGAATAATGCGTAGCTTCACTGTTGTGCCTTTGGGACCTCGTATTTTATCAACAGCCTGATCAGTTGTCAGCGAGGTAGCATCCTTCCCATCAATCTCGACAATCACGTCACGCGGCTGAAGCCCGGCTTTCTTTGCTGGAAAACCATCAATTGGTGAGATAACGATAACATTGCCATTCTCGTTCTTTCCTAGTAATGCGCCGATACCTTCGAATGAACCACTGAGCTGACTATTAAACTCCTTGGCATCTGCTGGTGGCATATACTCTGTATACGGATCGCCACTTGCAGAAACAAGACCCTGTTTTAGCCCATCCATAAGTTTTGCTTCGTCTAGCTTGCCGTCATAATTAGCTCGCAGCTCATCATAAACCTGTTCAACACTTGCATAGTTGAGGTTTGCCGGTAAGTCCTTCTGGGTCGTCCTGCTCGCAATCTTAAAGTTTAGCGAACCATTGCCTGCCATCCATCCAACTGCGAAGATTAGACCAGCAAGCAGACCTATAGAAACTTTACGTTTTAACGACAATTGACCCTCCAGAAACCTTTAGTATTTTCAAACTATATTATAGCGCATCTAACCCCTATCAGAAACAAGGTGAGTAAGTTCTCTAGTAGTTTCTTGTCTGTCGGCTCAATCGGCCGTCAAGATAGGTATTGTATTCGTAGGTACTGAATGTACCACCGTTAACACTTTGAACATACATAGCATGACCCCAGTAACCGGCAGTACTGATGGCGATATCGCCTGGCTCAGGTGTGCGATAGACTGGAACTCCACGTGCGTAAGCAGCTGCAACCCAATCTTTTGCATTTCCGTAATATGTTGGCGCCGCCCGTCCAGAAGCAGCAACAGCCCAAGCGGCAAACGAAACGCATTGCCGTGTGCAGTAGCCCCAAGCATCTGGACCGTCATTGTCAACACAGCCCGGCCCTGGGCTCATACCAAAACCAGAGTTTCGGTATGGATAGCTATCTGGATTAATCGGATTGTTGGGCCCTTGGAACCGTAGGAAATAATAACCACCGTCAGGATTAAAGTTTGCTCGTCTTTGTGATGCAATCAAGCCATCAATCTTAGACTGATTCTCTTTAGTCTTGCTGTTAAAGTCAGCCTGCTGACTCTCATTATAAGTCAACAGATTGTTCTGCTCGGATCGACTATCGGCAAGTTCAGCCTGTTGAGATTGTTGCTGCTTTAGTAAAGCCTCAACACCCTCTTTTTTAGCGGTCAACTCAAACTTCAACGCTGTAATCTTATCTAGTGTTGAGCGTATCTTATCCTTAACGGAATTGCGATACTGCTCTTTATCGACAAACTCGCTTAGATCCTTACTCGAAGCAAGCATTTCGAGCGTAGATATGTCTCCCTCCAAATACATTGCTTTGATATTCTCTCCGAGCAACCTCTTCTGTTTAGCCAGCTCCTCTTCGGCGACTACAATCTCTTGTTGAAGGCGTGCTTGTTCCTTGGTATTTGCATCAATCTGGCCTTGTAGCGTGTCGATCTGCGCTTTTAGTTTTGCAATGGCATCTTGATAGCTCGTTGCTTCATTGCGTAGCTTATCGATAGTATTCTTGTACTCTGCATTTTGCTTTTGCAAAATGTTAATTTGTTCTTGTACAGAAGCGGCCTTAACGGTGCCGTTGTTTCTCGGAGCAACAGCGATAAATAACAAAACAAAGCAAAGCGCAAAAAGAGAAAATTTGCTTATAATCTTTTTACTGTTTTGTATTACTTTTTGTTTTACCATAACTTGTATCATCATATCATATTGTCCTTATCGTTGCAAAACTTGCGGGGTCACAAAAAGACCCCCGCAGCAGCTGGGTTAGTAAAATTACTTACTGGTTTTAAATTTTAAATACCTTCGTGTCGCTATCAGAGAAGAGATCGCACCAATGAATACTCCGACACCTAGTTGTAAGGCTAGAAACTCAAAATAATGATCGGCGAAATACTTGTTTGAATAGTTAATGTCTAGGATACCTAGGCTACTTGCTTCGAATGCTCTGGCGGAGATGCTGAATATTGAACTAACGATGGCAATTGACAGAACGCCCGATACGATACCATACAGGATGCTTTCTACAATAAACGGCCCCCGAATATAGTTGGTACTTGCGCCAAGTAATCGCATGATGGTCAACTCATCTCGACGGTTGAAGATAGCCATCTGGATAGTGTTAAAGATAATCAACATCGAGATAAAGGCGAAGATTAGCACGCTGGCAATACCTGCCCTTCGGAAGAATGTTGTTGCCTTAGTTATCTTATCGATTGCCTCTTTTCTGTCCCCAGAATAAGAGGTCTCATCCGATTGTAGCGCCTTAATCTCTTTCTTCTCTAAGAAAGACTTGATGCTGTCTATCTTATTTGGGTCCTTTGGCTTTATTTGAAGGCTAGCCGGGAGCGGGTTGTCGGTCTGGGATATGGCCAGTAGCAGATCCACATTGCTTGCATTTTGTTTTTTATAAGCCTCTAAAGCCTGGTCTTTGCTGATATACACGACTGTTTTGACGTTTTCGAGTGATTCTATTTGGCGGATTAACTCTTCACGTTGGTTGACGTTAACAGAGTCTTTAATATATACAGAGATATCAATTCTATCTGTTATTTGCTGTACCGTGTTTGCGAAAGTAGCATTTGCAATGATCGAAAACAAGATAATAGTCAGTGTTATTACCATGACTGCCATTGCAGCAATACCTAGCCAAGCGTTACGAATGAAGTTGGTTAGCCCGGTACGAAATATGCGACGAAACATTGTTGCTGATCGTGCTATGTTCATGATCGATACTCCGCATTGGCACGATCGCTCACAATCGCACCATCCTGCATAGTGATAACCCGTCTCTTCAGCTTATTCACAATCTCTTGGTTATGTGTGGTCAAAATCACTGTCGTGCCAAAACGATTTATCTTTTCGAGCACCTTTATAACATCCCACGCATGCTTTGGGTCGAGATTCCCAGTTGGCTCGTCAGCAATCAAAATCC
The DNA here is from genome assembly GCA_964369045.1 of uncultured Candidatus Saccharibacteria bacterium. GTDB lineage: Bacteria > Patescibacteriota > Saccharimonadia > Saccharimonadales > AWTP1-31 > CAYJDY01. The sequence goes on along the minus strand of CAYJDY010000004.1, from coordinate 30,815 downwards.
GTGGTTGTCGTACAATTGCGCGCGCAATCGCCACGCGCTGGCGTTCACCACCCGACAACTCCATAGGCATTCTTTTTTCTTTACCCTTAAGGCCCACGATATCCAGTACACGAGGTACGGTGTGATGTATCTCCTTATTCCCCATTCCGACAATCTCTAAGGCAAAGGCAACATTTTCGAATACGGTTTTATTGGGTAGTAACTTGAAATCCTGGAATACAACACCGATCTTTCGACGAAGAAGTGGTATTTCTTTATCTTTGAGTGTTTCGTAATCAATCCCACCGACTATAATCTTGCCACTACTCGGTTTTTCTTCACGCGTCAGGAGCTTCAGCAGAGTTGACTTCCCTGCTCCACTTGGCCCAACGATAATAACAAATTCTTTTGGTTCTACATGTAGACTGATTCGTTCTAACGCCTGGCCGTTCTTATTATAGGTCTTGGTAACTCGATCTAATAAAATCATGTAGTACTAGTATAGCAAACCAATAGCGGTTTCTAGAGAAACCTGTGTAGATTTTCTATCAACCTCTTCCGAGCCATTGGTTCGTCGTATCTATGCGCCGATAGTATGCTCGAGATATGCATCCATAAACGGCTCTAGGTTTCCATCTAGTACAGAGTCGGGGTCACTCGTCTCATATCGTGTGCGTAGATCTTTAACTTGCTTATACGGATGCAAGACGTAGCTTCGTATCTGGTTTCCCCACTCAGCTGATTGATTGGGCCCTTTAAGCTCGTCTAGTCGATCTTTATGTTGCTCTTGTTGTAGTACTGCCAATCGAGAGCGTAGTACCGTCATAGCCGTTTCTTTATTTTGCAACTGTGATCGTTCGTTCTGTATAGCAACTGTCACGCCAGTTGGTACGTGCGTTATTCGAACTGCAGAATCAGTCGTATTTACACTCTGCCCGCCATGACCTCCTGCTCGATAAACATCTACTTTGAGTTCCTTAGGGTCAATCTCCAGTTCTTCAGGGCTATCAATCTTTGGCATCACTTCAACTCGTGCAAAGCTTGTTTGGCGTAAACTATCCGAGTTAAAAGGACTCAGGCGAACGAGTCTATGTACGCCGTTCTCTGATGTTAGCCGACCGTAGGCAAATGGTCCACTCACTTCAAATGTCGCTCGTTTCAGCCCAGCCTCTTCACCGGCAGACTCCTCAATAAGGTTAATCGCCAACTTTTGCTGTTCTGCCCAACGGGTATACATACGTAGTAACATCGCCGTCCAGTCCTGTGCATCAGTACCGCCAGCTCCTGCTGACAGCGTGACTACTGCGTCGTGATCATCATATTTACCGTTGAATCGTAATTCTGATTTTAATATTTCGAACTGACTGGCAAGTCCCTCATATTGACTCTGCAGGTCACCTTTTAGTGAAATATCTCCTAGTTCTAGCATTTCTATGACGTCTTGAATCTGTTTTCCTAGTTTTATCCACGGTTCAGTTCGTGCAGTCAACTTTGCTTGTTGTTTCATTATCTCTTGGGCGCTTTTATTGTCGTCCCAGAAATGGGTGTCAGATATCTTTTTATCCAGTGTAACTAGTTCGTTTTGTAATTTTTCAATATCAAGTTTAGCAATAGCAGATTTGTAGTCAGTATCTAAACTTCTACATTTTTTAAGTAATTCGTCCATAGGCTATAAGTATAAGGGATAGCAGACACAAAGAAAAACTATCTTGTTCATCCCAACAGACTGATTACAGACTTACGTCTGTGAACTCTGCCAAAGTGGTGCAGCCTGCTCTTGTAGACCCTTCACGACCGTTTCACTTGTGTTGCCGAGGGTCCCAAGTCCCCAAACGTTATCAACAAACATCGATTGGCTCACATCTACAATCCCGCGCTTGGTTATGGCGGCAATACGTTCAGGAACCTTATAGTAATCATCAATGCCGTCATCAAAGAAATATCGGTAACTATAGCCATTCGCCACACCACCGACTGTTTGCCCACTTCTCTGATATCTACCGAGTGCATACTGCTTGGCTGACTCAATATCTTCTGCGGAGACCTTACCTGCGAACACTTCGGACAGCTCATGTACCATTATAGAAAAAAGTGCTGGCGCATTTTGAGGCATAACCTGTGCGCCGAACCACCAGTTTGCACTATTTTTTGTCTGACCCACTCCTGAGCTCATGCTGTATACCAAACCCTTCTCACGGGCTGTACCAAGAATACGAGAATACAAGGTCTCGGTTAGCATAGTGTTTATGAGGCTTAAATTGTCTGATTCAGGATCCGTAAGGCGATGATGGGCAAATGTATCGAGGTAAAAATAGAGATTTTCTACAGTCTCGTTATGGATATGGAGTGGTGTATCTATCTTTCTTGGATGCTCGTCTGGAAGTGGAATCCTACCATCTCCCTCTGGCAGCTCAATATTCCCAAGTAGTTTTTCAATCGTCTTACGCCTTGTTGCGTTTAGATTACCCGCAATAACAAAACGTAAATTACTACTTGTATGAGTTTTAGCAAAATGAGACTTAATATCAGTGACAGCAACATTATTCATGAGGAGTAGTCTCTCCTGGTCTGTTTTAACGCAGAATCCGTACTTTTCGCGCAGTGCAAGATTGAGATGACGAAAATGATTATTTGATCGTGCTGTTAACTCCTCACGTACATTTCCAAATTCAGCTTCAAATTCATCATCCAAAAATAGTGGCTTTGTCATGGAGGTGAGCATTAGTCCAAAAATTCTATCCCATTCAAAATCTGCACACTCCGCTTCGTAGATAATGTCATAACTACCAGTCGAGGCATTATTATATGCACCATTTTTTTCAAACTCTGCCTGAAATGCACGTGACTTTGGTACAAGCTCATTTGCGCCAAGAAGCATATGCTCCATTATGTGAGCCGTCTCCCACTTATTCTTATCTACTAAATACTCTCCTGCCCGAAAGTTATACTCAAAAGTCATCACGCTTGCATCTGGCACATGTACAAGAAGCCCTGTGGCACCATTTTTAAGTTTAATTTCGGTAACAGTATGTTTCATGCTTTATTGCTTTCGTTTTTGAATACCTCAAGCGACGAAGTAGTTTTTGGGATTATTATTTTTTCTTTCCTTTTTTGCGACGCTGGCGTTCTGCCTTACGCGCCTTCTTGCGCGTATCGCCAGTGACCTTCTTCTTGGTACCACCACTTTGTGCAGTAGCACTGGAACTTACAAAATCTGTTTCAGTGAACTCATCCGCTTCGATAATCTTATCAGCATTATCTACTGATTTTCGTGCAGCCCTAGTTAACTCGGTCTCAGTTGGCGCATCATTAACTTCCGCAGGTTCTGCTGCGAATAATGAACGCACGATATCATGGCGCAGTTCGGCCTGCATTTCCTCAAACATATGTTGTCCCTGGCGACGATATTCTACGAGCGGATCACGTTGCCCGACACTAATCCAATGAATACCTTCGCGAAGATGATCCATATTCTCAAGATGTTGCATCCACAGGTTATCAAGCAACTGCAGATATATATCACGTTCAACTTTTCGCATGATATCTGTATCAAATGCGTCTTCACGCTCTTTATACAATTCTTTGGCTGCTGCCTCTAGCGCTTTAGGGAACTTCTCTGCTGGTGCATCGAATAGTTTATCAAGCGTCTTTTCATCAAATGGGAAGACCTCGCGAAGATAAGCTTCGTACTGATCTGTTGTAGCAAGTGGAGAGTTAGCGAGCAACTTGGCTTCTTCTTCGATAAACAACTTGATTCGCTTGCTAATGTCCGGTTGGTGCAGGATTTCACGCCGCATAGCATATGTTGCCTTACGATGCCTGTTCATAACATCATCGTACTCGACTACACTCTTTCTCTGGTCAAAGTTATGGCCTTCGACCTTCTTCTGTGCTGCTTCGAGACTCTTAGAAATTATTCTGTTTTCAATTGGTGTTTCATCATCGACTTTTAGTCGATCCATGACACCTGCGATACGTTCACCACCGAATATGCGCATTAGGTCATCTTCGGTACTTACGAAGAACTGCGTAACGCCAGGGTCACCCTGTCGTCCTGCGCGTCCACGAAGCTGGTTATCAATTCGCCTAGATTCATGACGCTCTGAACCAAGTACAAACAGACCGCCTAGTTTTTTAACTTCTTCGCTTAAGACAATGTCAGTTCCACGACCGGCAATGTTAGTCGCCAGCGTCACACCACCACGCTCACCCGCCTGTGCCACAATTGCTGCTTCTTTTTCATTGTTCTTGGCGTTGAGGAGTTGATGTGGGACACCTTGTTTTTGGAGCAGTCGAGCTAGCTTCTCATTCTTTTCAATAGAAACGGTACCGATAAGTACTGGCTGACCTTTTTGGTGCAGGACCTTCACTTCACGAGCAATAGCTTTAAACTTACCATCTTCTGTTTTATAAATCCTATCAGGTCGGTCTATTCGGGCTAAACTTCGGTTTGATGGAATTTCGAGGACTTCTAGTTTATATATCTGGTGGAACTCTTCACTCTCCGTCTGGGCCGTTCCGGTCATACCAGCAAGCTTATCGTAAAGACGGAAGTAGTTCTGGAAGCTAATTGTTGCAAGCGTCATAGATTCTTCCTGCACTTCCACACCTTCCTTAGCTTCGATTGCTTGGTGCAAACCTTCGTTATAACGACGGCCTTTAAGTAAGCGCCCGGTAAACTCATCGACAATCACAACCTCTCCGTCACTGGTTACAACATAGTCCTTGTCTCGCTTAAAAAGTGCCTGTGCCTTCAGGGCCTGATCAAGGTGATAGATAGTTCGAATGTTCTCACTTGCGTACAGATTTTTAATACCAAGAATTTTTTCTACAAACTCTACCCCCTCATCTGTCAGGATCGACGCTTTACGTTTTTCGTCAATCTCGTAATGCTTCTCTGCTTTTAGCTGTCGAGCTACCTTCGAAAACTGGGCATATGAATTACCACTCGTCATTGCAGGTGCAGAAATAATAAGTGGCGTACGTGCTTCGTCAATCAAGATAGAGTCAACTTCGTCGACAATTGCAAAATGCAGATCTCTCTGACGTAACTGATCTAACTCACGAACCATGTTATCGCGAAGATAATCAAATCCGAACTCATTATTTGTTCCGTATGTAACATCGGCCGCGTAGGCTTCTTGACGGGTGCAAGGCTTGAGGTGTTGCATTCGCTTATCGCTGTGCGCTTTATTTATGAATGTTTCATCATAAACATACGACTCATCAGCAATAATAACCCCGGTAGTAAGCCCCAAGAAGCTATAGACTTGCGCCATCCAGCCTGCATCACGCTGTGCGAGGTAGTCGTTAACTGTGACAACATGCACGCCCTTCTCTGTTAGGGCATTCAAATAAACTGGGGCAGTTGCCACCAGCGTCTTTCCTTCACCAGTCTTCATTTCGGCAACACTACCTTCATGCAGTGCCATTCCACCAATGAGCTGAACATCGAAGTGTCGTTGTCCCAGCGCCCTCGTTGCAGCTTCACGGACTACCGCAAATGCATCCGGCATAATTTTATCAAGCGACTCTTTCTTGAGACGATCCTTTAGTACGTTGGTCTGTTCTTTTAGCTTCTTGTCAGAAAGTTTCTTATACTTATCAGCTAGGGCATTGATGTCCTTAACCCTTTTCGCAAGCCGTTTTACGGTCTTTGCTTGTGGATCTCCCAATACTTTTTTGAACACTTTATTCATGCGTTTTTCATTCCTCCGGTATTTGCTCTGTCATTTGTTATGATGCAACTTCTATTGTATCGTACTTACCTCTTCAGGCAGAAAGTAATTTTTACTCCCTTACTCGCAAGCTCGTTCAGTCCTTAGGCGGAGATGATTCCCCTCATAACACACTGGCAAATGCAATATTTTGTCAGGATGTTCTCCCCTTAAGCTATAATAATTCAAATTATTGGAGGTCTACAGCGCCAGATGTTCGCTTGAGGCGCGCTAAGATTCGATGGTGTAAACGTCCTGTACCATGCTTTTGCTTGTATTTTTTTACCTGGTTCTTGAGTTTTTGCTCAACTACGTCAATAGCGGCAAACATGTTAACCGTTGTTTCGTGCGTCATAATTGTTTCTTTTGGAAGATGCAATATAACCTCACATGTACATTCGTTTCGCTTCTTGACCTTCTGCTCTTTTAGCTTCACCTCTGCATGTGCCGATACTCGGGCATGTGCTGGTAGGTACTGGTCAAGTTTGCCTATCTTTTTGGTGACATATTTTTTTAAATCGTCTGTTACATCAGTATGAATCCCGCTAATTTCAATCTTCTTGATCATATTTTTTCTTTGCCTCCCATGTACGACCTTAATACTTCCGGAACTACAACATCACCTTCTGCAGTCTGATAGTTTTCAATAATCGCAATAGGTCCTCGACTAAGCGGTAGCGCAGTGGCGTCATTGGTATGTATTAGCTCTACGAGCCCACCTTCTGCTACTGATCGTCGTACACGAGTCATGAGTCGACGTGCCTGGTAGTCCGTCATGTAGTCAGCGGTGTGCGTTTCGCGATATTGGTTCTGCCCCGGCATCCATGCGTTAATATCAACACCTCTTGCGTTTGGTTTCCCAATATCCGCTGTACATTTAGTAATGACTTGGTAAGGGATGCCTAGTAGCGTCATAATTTTTTCCTGAATTGCGACCATGAGATAATGTTCTTGCACTCCATATTCGGCAAGACCTATGCTTTCCATCTCTAATTTATCGAATTGGTGCATTCGGAAAATACCTTCCATATCCTTTCCGTAGGTTCCTGCTTCTTTACGAAAACTTGTAGCATATCCGATATACCTCTTCGGAAGTTCTTCTTGTTTAAGAATTTCGTCTGCATGCATACTGCCCAGAACATGCTCAGCGCTCCCTTGAAGCCAAAGATCTTCACCCTCAATCTTATATCTGTCTTCACTTGGCTCGAGCCTATCCATCGCATCATACATCTCTGTTCTAATCATGAATGGTGGCAAAACAGGGGTGAATGGTTTATTACTGACAGTAAGATTATTCTCGTTAATAACTTCATCAATAAAGGTTTGATCGCTGAGTTTATCAATAACAAATTGAATAATCGCAAACTGAAGCTTTACTAAATCACCTTGTATATATGCAAACCGAGCACCTGTTACCTTTGCTGCTCTTTGCTTATCAAGCCAACCTTTTGTCGCCGCAATTTCAGCGTGGCTTTTAGGTTCGAAGGCAAATTTTGTTGGCACACCAACGGTTTTACTTACGATATTTTCTTCTTCGGAAGTACCCACAGGTACATCAGCAAGAGGCATATTTGGCACGGCTTTTAGCAACTGTACGACATCATGATCTAAAGGTGCTAATTTTTGCTCGAGAAGAACAACCTTTTCTTTAAGTTCCTTTCCTTTTTCTATATCGGCCTCGCTTGGCCTGCCCGATTTCAATGAAGTATTGTGCGTATTACGCTCCGCACGAATGGCCTCGAGTTCGACGAGTACGTTTCGGCGCTCTTCGTCTGCCTCAAGCAACTTGGCAACATTAACCTGATAGCCTTTTTCTTTTGACTTAGTCTGTACTAATTCTGGATTATTTCGGATAAATTGGATATCTAGCATAGCTCTATTATAGCGTAGAGTTACGATCTTTTTGCCGAGATTGCAAAGCTTCTAGCGTTAGTTCTGTTCGTTGTCGCGCATACGTGCAAAAATCACAGTCACCACCCATAGCTGCCTGCCCCATAGCCGGCATCTCACCATCCATGCACTCTTTCATTTTTAACAGTGTTGGCTCTACCCAGTTATCGGTACCCTCGTGAGGAAAAACATTCGTACGAAATTCTACTCGATCATTAAAACTATCCTTGCTTGCATCACCATTCGCATACACGAAGTATCCAGTATTACTGACTTTGTGGCCATTAGCCCTAAGTAGCCATTGGTACACTTCCATCTGTCTTCGGTAGCTATCTTGCCAACCACCCACGGGCCCCAAGCTGGTAATTTCTTTGTCTTTCGCAGTAGCTTTATAATCCACTACGATTAGCTCGCCCGCCTCATTCACCCACACATCATCAACCGCACCAAAAACATGCAGATTCGTGGGTTCATGAGTTGTGAATATGCCTACAAAATTCTCGCGCCAGGTATCCATCTCTTCATGCTGATATGGTTTTGCCGATATGTTGAACTTAATCTGCAATGGATGTTGAGTACCTGCCGCTCTGTGCACATCAAATTCTTTTTTAAATAACTCATCAATTGCTTTGTTTATATTAAAAGGAGGACTATTCGGGCGCGTTATTTTTAGCCGAACATCTAACCAGAAACAACGTGGGCACTGCGTAAAAAGCTCGATTTTGCTTCGACTGACTTTAAAGGGCGCGGTTTGCCCCGGCTGATAAGGTTTACTGCGTTCTCTCCAATAGCTCATCTAATTATTGTAACAGCTTGGTCGCTGATGTAACTGCCGCAGTTTCGGCGCGTAGCGTAAAATCACTCAGATTCAAGTGCTTCAATTTCTGGTGTACGAACATCTTTTTTTCTTCATCGCTCCAGCCACCTTCTGGGCCTATTAAAACACCCAGTTTTTCGCCATCCCCTGAGCTAACAGAGCTATCTTGTTCACAGATATATAGCTCGATCTTTGAGTTATATTGCTCTATGGCATTTTGTACATGCATAGCATCTCGAATTTTTGGTATATTACTTCGTCCACACTGTTCGGAGGCTTCTATTACTATCCTCTGGGCACGTTCCATATTAAAACCTGTTTTTTCGGATCTATCGGCTATGAGCGGAATGAAGTGGTTAACACCGAGCTCAGTACACTTCTGTAACACCCAGTCATTTTTATCCTTCTTTAGTAGTGACCAAAATAGATACACATCACTCTTTGGCTCTCGACGGGCATACTTAGTAACTAGTTCCATATGTGCTTCGCTCGGTGATATTTCAGTAATTTTGTATAGATTGTCTTTTGTTTCACCGTCGAACAGTACTACCTGCTGGCCAGCACGAAAACGCAAAACCTTGTTCCACTGGTGCAGTAATTCTGGAGTCTTCAGCCACAGGTCATGATCAAGATCTATGTCTGGTGTATAAAATCGATGTATTTTCATTTCCTCTCCAGTATAGCTAATGTCTCAATATGCGGTGTTCTTGGAAAAAAATTATATCCTTGAAAAGATTTCACATCGTAAACTTCAGTCAGTAGTGCCATATCTCTGGCTTGGGTTGATGGGTTACAGGATAGATAGCATATCTGTTTTGGTTTTACTTGCACTATCCTGTCGACAACATCCTTATGTAGACCACTTCGTGGAGGATCAACAATAAGACTACAGTCAGGTGTAATATGCTGCAATGCATTTTCAGTACTTGCCTGCACTACTTCAATTGGTAGGTCACCTACATTTTGACGAGCCATCACAACATTTGAGGGGTCGAGCTCGACAAGCGTTCTAGTACCGCCAATTGGTATGCCTATGGTTCCAACACCCGCATACATATCTACTTTGTTTTTTACACCACTCGTTGCTTGTTCGATCTGGCTTAATGCCAGCTCAAATACAGGTACATTGACCTGGAAGAAGCCAATCACATCGTAGTTAATCTCCGTCCCCAAAAGAACATCATGAAGGTTTGATTGTCCTGTTGATTGTAATAATTTTGTAGCAACCGAAGCAGGGCTTTGTGGATTAGAGTGATAGACCTTAAGACCTGATAGCCCTTCCAAAAGAGGAAGCGTCGGAAAAACAAGTGGTTTTACAAAAAGCGCTGCGAAAACAGCACCATCCTGCGTACATCTTAGAATGACTGATTTGAGATCACCCGCACGCACACTGAGGCTATTTAGTGCGACCAGTAATTTCTCGGCTGCTGTATTGATGGCTTGCAATGCCAGCGCACTGCTTGTAACAATTTGTTTTTGGTGTGTGCCACGATTATAAAATGCATAATGCAGACCGTCGTCGTCACCAAAAAAGGAAAATTCTAATTTGTTACGATAACCAAACTCTTTGCCGTCACTCGCCATACTAAAATCTGGAAGCTCAACACTTTCCCTTTGGAATGTTTCACTGATAATTGCCTGCTTAGCTTTATTTTCTGCGTCCAGTGTCATTATCTGCCACGGCGATGTGGCAAGATATATCGATTCTTTTGGCTCAATCCTATCTGGAGATGCAGACACTATATCTTCTGCAATTGCTTCTACATAGTCCTTCTTTTTCTTTACTAGACGAGCACTGACTGTTTCGCCAGGAAGTGCATTCCAAACAAAAGCTTTTCGTCCATCCTCAAGGACACCCAAACCTTGTCCACCATGAACCAACTTATCAATAATGACCGCCTCGTACGTATCTTTTTTCTGTCTCATATCTCACTCTTTAATAAAGTTAAACTGTTTGTAAGTTCTTAGTATTCTAGGTTAGTTCGAGAAAAAAGCGAAGACCGCAATCGAGCCGTACTGCAAGGTACGGTGAGAGCGGACTGGAGCATTTGCCAAAGAAATAATCAGAATACTAAGGACGTAAGCTACCGAAGAATACTTGCCATGCAAGAGCCGTCTTCGCCACCAAACTCAATATCATATATACACGCTCGCCATAAAGATAGTCAGCCCATTTGCCTTTTTTCTTGTACTGCAGATACATGTTAACTGCGAAGCAATTGAAGAATATGAACATGCTGGCATATATAAAGTAGACAAAGGCTGGGATCCCGCCACTGCCATACATGTTTGATCCAATAACATAGATTGCAAAGACAATCCATGGCACAATCCCTGCCAGACATCCAATCCAATATGTAAGCCAGTTTACTTTCTTAGTACCCTGGTTCTGAACCTCCATAACAAGTCCCATCAGGTTCATGATCAGATCAAGAACAAAGATCATTATTAGTGATGACAAGTCATAAACACCACTAAGAAGCGCTATAGCAACCATCATGGTGCTCGCGCTAAGCCCATACTCAATCCATCGAGCTTTATTAATACCTTTTGCTAGATTAGTTTCGTAAGTCTTTCGATATTTAGTTGCAATAATTATGTGTGCAATTGCAGACATAAAAAAGAATAGGGCCACAAAGTATGCAACGTTCACATGACCAATGGTCTGAGCTGCTGGTGAAAGTACAGGACTCCCTGATGCTTTTGTTGCGATAGTATCTATCGTCAAAAATGAAGTTGTGATTGGCCAACTAACTGCTTTGGCGAGCAGCAATATGGCAACTCCCTGTACTGCATGCAATACTGCAAGACGCTTGTTCCATGTATTGAGCGAACTAAATGTTATTTTTTTACTGGTCGTACGTAACGATGGTTTTTTTAATTTCATACCTGCACTATATCATATTTTAACCGCTTGTAACGTCTCCTCGTTTGACAGGCGACAATGTGAGCGTAAATAAGGTATACTGTGATTATATAATTCTTATGGCTAAATTTTCAATTACACAGCGTAGTAGTACGCGCACAAGATACTCCAACGGTGCTCCACGAAGCACTCGCTCAAAGATCGTGCTTATTGTGCTATCGCTGACAGCTACTGTGAGCCTCTTATTCCTCGTATTACCCTATTTACCGCGCTTAAGATATATCCTTACGCATCCAAAAATAGATGACTCGTCATATCAGCAAGCTGCCAAAGCTACAAAAAATGGACAGGCCGCAAAGACTACTGAAAAATTAAAAGGAAACAGGCTCGTTTTGGGGCCGATAGGTGTAAACGCAGAAATTATTGAAGGCAAAAACATATATGTAATTGGCAAGAATCAGGGAGTTTGGCACGAAACCCCGGCTACTAACCCTACGAAACCAGGTAATATGGTCCTTGCTGGGCACCGTTTTCTCTATACAGCAACTAACGGCGGGCACTTCTATAGCCTTCCGGAGCTAAAACCAGGCAATAAAATCTATATCACCTGGAATAGTAATGTCTACGAATACGAGGTCTACAATACCAAGACCGTGCTACCAACCCAGGTTGATATCAGAAATCCTGATCCTGCGGTTCCAAAAAAACTAACTATGTATACATGCTATCCTCTCGGGAGTACTGCAAAACGATTTGTTGTTGAAGCTAAGCAACTCTAATTTTTAACACGTTCTGTAAACTTAGCTCGTAGTTTAGCGAGCTTTGGATTTATGATCACCTGACAATAGCCACGCTCCGGATTTTTCTGGAAATAATTCTGGTGCTCTTCTTCCGCCGGATAGAATGTTGCCAACTTTTTTACTTCGGTTACAATCGGGTCATCCCATAGCAAAGTGATGCTCTCGATTGACTTCTTTATAACGTCCAGTTGACCTTCATCTGTGTATAAAATAGTAGAACGATATTGTGAACCGACATCATTGCCCTGTCGATCTTTGGTTGTTGGATCATGCATGGCCCAAAAGATGTCGAGAACGTCTTCGAGCGAGATCTTTTTACTATCAAAGTCGACTTTAACGACTTCGGCATGACCTGTTTTGCCACTTGTTACATCGTAATAGGTTGGGTTTTGCATCTGCCCACCGGCAAACCCAGAAGTTACTGACTCAATACCCTCGATTAATCTATATCCGGCGTCAAGACACCAAAAACAGCCACCGCCGAGCACTATACTTTCAATTTGTACGCTCACGTTTACTCCGAAACTACTACGTCTCGCCAAAAGGCAACGTAGTTACTAAAGTCTTTCTTAACCTGGTCAATTGCCGTTGGGAGTGGATCTGGGTAGCTCCAAGCATTATCCTGACTAAGGTCGCCCTCTTTTCCTACATTGAAGTACTGACAAACACCCTTCCATGGGCAGGTATACGGTGTCGGACTTTTACTCAGAAACTCCTGTTTAACGCTCGATGGCGGAAAATACCAGTTGCCCTCTATATAAATAAGGTCTTCTTTTTTTGCCTCAGCGATCACCTGATCTCTCCAAACTGCCTTCATACTCATCCCCTCTCTTTATTTATCTCTTATTATAACCCGGCTTGCGTGGTATTCGAGAAGCTACTCTGTGCGAAGGGCTTCAATTGGATCTAATCGTGCAGCCTTTCGCGCAGGCAGGTAGCCTGCAGCCATAGCAATGAGTACCAGTATCACTATGAGTGTGATAATCTGTGCTGGCTGGAATACCAATAAATAATTACCTTCTCCTAGATCAAGCTTTTTACTAACCCACGGATTGAGAGGAATCCCAACCGCCAAGGCAGCTAGTACGCCGATAACACCACCCAAGAAACCAATCCATGCAGCCTCAAAGCGAAATAGGCGACCGATGTCTTTCCTGCGCATTCCCAGTGCTTTCATGAGACCGATCTCTCGAGTTCTCTCTAGCACACTTATGTACTGGGTATTTACGATACCGAATACTGAAGCAAGTAGAGTTATAACACCAAAGACACCCACCATAGATTGCAGAATATTTACGATCTGTGTGATAGATTTCTGGATATCCTTGCTACTCTGAGTAAAGTAGTTCTTGGCCTTCAGATCATCTTGTGCCGCCAATAGCTTGGTTTCGTTATTACCCTCTTTTACCCGGACGTAAACATAGGTATATTTGCCGTAATTTGCAGTACCTTTGGTCGTGTAATCATATATTTCTTTGGCGTCTTTCGAAGACAGTAACACTGGTAACGTCCCGAAGCTTATGCTCGTTGCAGGTTTTTTAGTAACTGCAGCGATTTTGTAGGTTAGCGTCTTAGTTTGTGGCTTGAGCGCAGATGGGTCCTGTCCACTCCTAATTGCTGCTACTGCCGAATCCACTGCTCCGTTTGCGGGAGACTGCTGTACATTAATCTGAACTTCCTTACCTACGGCATTGTCTGCACTACTAAAGCCAAGCGGTTTTATATAGCCCTCTGGCAGTGTAATAGTGCCTGGCTTCAGATCACCGTTGTCTGGCACCTTCCCTGCCTCTACCTCTGGCTTCTGCGAAGGTGCATACGCCTCTGCACTCAATGTGTACTGCTTCTGACTTGGTCTGGTTATGTAACGAACGCTCAGCTGATAATTTTCTCTTACTTGCTCTACATATGACAGCTTCTTCAGATTTGCAACATCCTTGTCAGTAACTTGTTTAATCTGCAAGCTACTCCCATTACCACCAACAGTTAATGACGAAATGGATTCATCATATTCTTTCGGTTCCGAGTTGGGGGTGCCATTATTTGAGACTTCCTTGTCGCGCCCTACTATAAGTTCTGCGGGATCAAAGTTGCTCGCAACAAGCCGATCAGTATAGTCACGGATACCGTTACCGGCCGCTAGCGTCAGCGTTAACGTAAAACCTCCAACTGCAATTGCAAGCGAAGTCAGAATAGTACGCATCTTTGCGCTTCTTAGGCTTCTGCTCGATCGACGGATAATATCTCGTAAATACATTACTTTTTACCCTTTGTTTTCAACTTTGATTTTATTTCTTTTACTTCCCCGTCTTTCATATAGATCTGGACTTGGCACTGTTCGGCTAAGTCATGGTCATGTGTGACAATAACTAGGGTACAGCCAAGTTTTTTATTTAAATCAAAAAGCAATTTAATAACTTTATCACCTGTTGTGCTGTCTAAGTTTCCGGTGGGTTCGTCTGCAAAGATTAACTTTGGCTTGTTAACAATAGCGCGCGCAATAGCCAATCGCTGTTTCTGGCCACCTGACAGATTGTTCGCTGGACTATCAATTTTATCACCAAGATCAACTGCATTCAGGGCTTCAACCACTCGTCTTCGTCGATCACGACGACCAACCTTGGCAATCTCAAGCGGTAACATTACGTTTTGATAACAAGTCTGGTTTGCTTCTATAAAGAAGGCCTGGAAGATAAAGCTCATTTCCTTGGAGCGAAATGCATCAACGACCTTAGGCTTCATATCCTGAAGTGATTTATTGTCAATTCTAATCTCGCCATTACTAGGACTGTCTAGGCCGCTCATGACGTGCATAAGTGTTGACTTACCCGAGCCACTCTTGCCAATAATGGCAACCGTCGAACCGTTGTCTATTGAAAAATTAACATTGTAGAGCGCGGTAAAAAGATTATCTTTTTTTCCATATGTTTTCGTAACACCCTTAACTTCAATCATACGTCCTATTATACCTTACCGGCACTCTACTTGCTTATGATTATCTAGTTATTATCTTTGAAGACATTTGGATATATGCCCTTTGTAACGTCGTCGACATCACTTCTGAGCTGCGGAAATGGCACACCTTCGCGCGCAGTCACTCCTTCGAATATCCAAAAAACACGTTCGCTAAAGCCCCAACCACAAGCTGGAGGCATACCGTACTCAAGCATTTCGACGTAATCAATATCAAGCATCATTGCTTCTTCATCGCCTGCATCACGCATGTTTTGTTGCTCAAGAAAGCGATTGAGCTGATCGATGGGATCATTGAGCTCGCTAAAACCATTCCCAAGCTCACTACCTGCAATGACTGGCTGGAAACGCTGTACAGTCTCCGGGCGATCAGGGTTAATTTTTGCCAGTGGGCTGACGAATAGTGGAGTGTTAATTAACCAGACTGGCCCACCAACATCTTTTCTTATATTCTTCCAAAGCTTATCAATTCCTCGGGCTTTGTTTTCAGTTTGCTCAACCTCCAGCTTATTATCGTGGAGAGCCTTTTTTACCTCATCGAGTGTGCAATCAAAAACATCAATTCCGTAACGCTTCTTGATAGTCTCTGCATAATCCCATTGCTCCCAGTCTTTCGACAGGTCGACATCAAAGTCTCCCAGCTTGAACTGTAGCGTCCCAAAGGTTTTCTGGAGCACAAAGCGGTACATATCCGTCATGAAACTAATCCCTTTTTGCCAATCCCAATATGATGCATACCATTCCATGGCTATATGTTCAGGTAGATGTTCATCGGTGTAGTTCTCGTTTCTGAAACGTGGTCCTATATCATAAACTTTTTCGTATCCGCCTCCAATAAGGCGTTTTAGGGGTAGCTCATGACTAATACGAAGGTAAAAATCCTGGTCGATTGCATCCATATGGGTTACGAATGGATTGGCGTCCGCACCACCTGTTGTATGCTCCAAGACAGGTACATTAATCTCCAGAAAATCATGCTGATTTAGGAAATCTCGTGTTGCCTGCCAGAACTTACTGCGGAGAACAAACCGTTCGTATACATCTTTATTAACATTTGTATCAATATAGCGACGGCGAAGACGTTCTTCTTTGTTCGTAAAGCCATCTTGCGACGTCGGCATAGGGCGCAAGCTTTTGGTGAGCAAACGTAGTTTTTCAACAGTTACTGATTGTTCACCTGTTTTAGTCGTTGATGCAAAGCCACTAATTTCGACGAAGTCCCCAGAATCAAGCAAGTTGAGATGCTCAAAGCCTAATTCGCTATTCGTGAAATCTGGCGCAAGTACCTGATCGTTGCTCAGGAAAAGCTGGATGGACTCCTGTCCATCACGAATTACCACAAAAGCAATCTTACCGAATTTACGAATATTTGTAATTCTTCCTGCGGTCCTAATAGGGGTCTTGTTCTGTTCGAGATCTTTATAGTGACCTAGAATATCAGCAACGCTGTGTGTACGTGCTGAATCAGCAGGATATGGATTTACGCCAAGCTCCCTTAGCTCTTCGAGCTTCCGTAGTCGCTCGTCACGAAGTTCTTTAAGTGTTGCCATTGCTGCTTAGTATACCCGACTCTGGTACATTGTTCCACGAATCATTTATTCAAACTTAGCTTATGTCGACAATCTTATAGGTGATTGTTTCTGCTGGGGTGACTATCTCAACTGCTTCACCTTCTTTCTTGCCAAGTAATGCCTGACCTATTGGTGACTCATCGGATATTTTTCCGTTCAGCGGATCTGCTTCTACTGTTCCCACAACCTGAAACTCCTTAGAAGTTCCCGAAGCACTCTTAAGCTTAACGCTCGAACCGAGCTGAACTTTACTGTCACCTTTTGGCTTTTTGATAACTTCTACGTTCTGAAGAATATTTTCAATTTCTGAAATTCGTGATTCTGCGCGCTCTTGTTCGAGGCGTGCTGAGCTATATTCTGCATTCTCGGCAAGGTCACCAAATTCACGGGCTGTCTTAATTCTTTCGGCAACAGGTCCGCGATCCGCGATCAAATCAGCAAGTTCGCTTTGCAGTTCTGTGACTCCGTCTTTCGTAAGTAAGTATTGTTTTTTCATGATGTTACCTTTCTTTATGTCTATCTAAATTCTACCTGGTTCTGTACTACTGTTTTATCCCCGAAGTTATGTATTCAGGAGCTTAAGTATATCATCATTACTAAGCATTTGTGGCTGAGCACCTGTACGTTCTTTGTACTCATGCTGACCCGACTCGCAGGTCTTCGTACTGACTATAACACGATGTGGAATACCCATCAGGTCTGCATCCGCAAATTTCTGTCCTGGACGAACATCACGATCATCATACAGGACTTCAATTCCAGCAGCCATAAACTGCTCATACAGCTTGTCCGCCTCTTGTACGACATTATCTTCATCTCCCAGTCTCGCGAGATAGACTCTGGCTGGCGCGATAGCTTCTGGCCAGACTAAGCCCTTATCGTCGGCGAAGATTTCGGCAATAACACCCATAAGTCGACTCACACCGATGCCATAACAGCCCATAATAATTGACTGTTGTTTACCGTTTTCATCTACATAAAACACGTTCAGCGCATCTGTATACTTCGTTTCCAATGGGAATATATTTCCGACTTCTACCCCGCGTTTTTCAACTAAACTATCTTTTGAAAGACCCAGCTTCTGTAATGTATCGTCATTGTACACTTCTTTGTTTACAGCAATCTTCTTGGCTTCATCAACATAAATAGTATCCTCGCCAATTTCACTTACCGTCTGAAATTCATCGCTAAATCGTTCTGTAAAAATTCCGCCGTCAGCATACGTACGATACGTAATATCGCCAATACCGAGTCTTCGGTAAACTCTTGCGTATGCGTCGGCTGCTTTTTCATACAGCTCATCATGCTCGGTTTGATTACGCGCCAGGCTGTACATATCTTTCATGACAAATTCGCGACCACGGAGCAAGCCACTCTTTGCACGTAATTCATTGCGGAACTTATTCTGTATCTGGTATACATACACCGGAAGATCTTTATAGGAGTTTATATACGAGCTTAGAGCATCGACGATCGGTTCTTCGTGCGTAAGCCCTACACCCAGCTCTGTGCCGTTTACTAGTTTAGTTTTGAACCAGTTGTCTACCTTCTTGTCATCCCAACGGTCAGTCTTTTCCCATATGTCTTTCGGTTGCAATGTGGTCATCATCAACTCCTGGCCACCTACTGCGTTCATTTCTTCGCGAACAATACTCTTAATATTCTCAAGGACTCGAAGCCCAAGTGGTAGAAATGCATAGACTCCTGCCATTTCCTTATGAATGAATCCGGCTTGAATAAGCAATTGTGCGTTTCGAGCAGTTTCATCGGCGGGGGCATTTTTAATGGTCTTGGTAAACAGTTGTGTTAATCGCATCTTTTCTCCTTTCATCTATCTTACCTGACTCATGCTGCTTTTGCGACAATCTCTGTACCAGTCTCACCATCAATAACCATATCAATCGGTGAGCCAGCCTGAGCAATAAAGCTTCTGATACCGAGAGCAGCATATTTGTGACAGACATGCAGTTTACTTGCCATACCACCTCGACCCTTTTTCCTAGGATCTTCACGGCGCTGTCGAGAACTTACGAGTTTTTTGGCCCAATCATATCTATCATCTGAGAGCACCCGCACTTCTTCGCCGCTTTCGTCTATGAGGCCACCTTTTCCAGTAA
Organism: uncultured Candidatus Saccharibacteria bacterium; assembly: GCA_964369045.1. GTDB lineage: Bacteria > Patescibacteriota > Saccharimonadia > Saccharimonadales > AWTP1-31 > CAYJDY01. The sequence continues at coordinate 12,088 of CAYJDY010000004.1, read as the reverse complement.
ATATTATGAGGGTTGTTGCCCCAAGCAGTTCGGCAATATGACCGGCAATGCCATCATTGTCGCCACCGTAAGCAAGCTTTGCAAGCTCCTCAATGCTCAGTGCGTCATTCTCGTTAATAACAGGCACTATACCCCATTTAATGCACTCCCGGAGTGCATCTTTCAGTACAGGTTTTTCGATAGGACTATTTATTTCGTTATGAGTTACGAGCAGTTGACCGCTTGGGATATCGTAACGTGAAAGTGCTTTTTGCCAGGCTGAGAAGCAGAGACCACTACCTATCATAGCGTAGACCTGTAGTGAAGGCTCTGGGGGCACCTCACCAATCTGGTGTGGAGTCCAAAGCGTCTTCCCAACGGCCACCGCACCAGAACTAACTACCACCGCTGCGTAGCGTTCACGGATTATATCAATCTCCCGTGCAGCATCGTTCAGTCGTGCTTCGTCCATGCCCTGGTTATCAGTGACCGAATCGGAGCCCCATTTTAGTACTATTAACTCTTTTTCCATAAATTTCTCCAAGATATACAACAAAATAAAAACGACCCGGAGGCCGCTTTTGTTATATTTTGTTAATTTATTTAAGAATCTCTAACTAAGCCTCCGGTGTTATATCGGATATGGCGGAGATAGTGTTATTGAGATTTTTGATTGCATGCAGATAACTGTACCATGTTAATTTTATTTTACAACATGAAAGACAAAAAGACTCAAGAACGCGATTAAGTTTTTGAGTCCATGAAGTGTCATCGATGCCCATAAACTTTTTGTCTTATCGCGAAGCAGAATAAGAAAGACCGACAGGACAAATGTATCAATTGCGGCTACCCATAATAATGGCTCCCCGCTACCTGCTTGCAAGTGCGCGATCGCAAAGATAGAACTAGTTATAAGCAGTGCTGGGAGATGTGACATACCCTTCTTAAGACCGGTATATAGAAAGCCTCTGGTCATTATCTCCTCGACGATAGGTGGCAAAATAACGAGACTAACAAATACGAGTGGAAGTTGCCAGGTAGCAACGTCCTTAAACCCGAGTTGTTGTTCTTGATCCAGATTTACGGCAGGAATGAAGGTTTTTACAAGGTTTGCAATAGCGATATAGGCAACAAAATACCCTACCAGAGCCAACAGCGCATAACCTACATCAGATAGTCGCGGTTTTCTATTAAGGCCGATCGTACGTAGCGGAGCCGAACGACGACGCATAAACCAAAACAAGAGTAGCAGGCTTATTCCCTGGATGAGGCTCATTATCAAAAACTGCCCTACTGCATCATTACTAAGCCAAGTGACTATTTTTTCTTGATTCCATCCGAACAGTGCTGGAATACTAGAAGCGAGCACACTACCGAGTATCTGAGATATGAAGTATATAAACAGCGTTACACCGATTGATTCCAGTGGCGACCAATAGAATTTTTTTTCTTTTTCCGCTACACTCGGGCGCATAATAAATGCAACCATTCCGTAGAGCGCGAATAAGTAGAGTGGGGTTGCCCAGCTAAGACCCACGATGTTTACTCTCGATATTTAGAATACACATTGCACCCCCTAGAAGAATCTTCTTACATCAACGATAGTAATCAGCACAAATAACCCCATGAGTACCACGAAGCCGGTTCCATGAATTCTTTCTTCAGTCTTTTGCGTAAGTGGTTTATGAATTGCTCGATAAAACAGTGTTACGAACAATCTTCCACCATCAAGTGCCGGGATTGGCAGAATGTTCATAATTGCAAGGGTTAGTGATATGACAGCAATTATCATTAACACAAATCGAATACCCAGCAGACTACCGTCTTTGAGTATGACAAAGATACCGACCGGTCCGGATACTTGTTTGCTTGCCTCGCTACCGTTGCCCCGGAAGACATTCATAATCGCGTTACCAAGTCCTTTGAACGTCTCGGTTGTGAACTGCTTCAAGACACCGACTGCCACGATAGGGGCTGACCAAGTTGATCGACGAATAGTGTATTCCGTAGGGGAAATGCCCAGATAACCTTTGGGTTCATTCGTCTTTCTGCTTGCCTCAACTTCAGCCTGGGATCTGAGTGTCGTACGTAACGTAACTGGCTTATCTTTACGCACTACCGTAATCGAAACTTGCTTGCCGGCATACTGCTTAGTTGTTGCAGTTAACTTGGCCGCACTATTGATGTCGGTACTCGAATCAGTAGTCGAGATTGCCGTAACCCTATCTCGAACCATGAGGCCCGACTTGCCGGCAGGAGAGTCTGGTTCAACAAAACCCACGAGTACCTCGTTATGGCTGACCTTGGTGTCGCTTGGTACAGTGTACTGGTTCTCGATGATCTTTGGCATACCGATGAGAGCCAAGAAAGTAAGAATTGCAAAAGCGGTCAATAAATTCATCCCAACACCCGCAAGCATGATCTTTACTTTGGTTGCCAGTGGTGCAGCCCCAAAACTGCCCTTTTCTTTTGCTGAGTCATGCTCACCCTTGAGTTTTACAAAGCCACCAAGCGGGAGCCAGTTAATAGTGAGCATCATGCCACTTTTGAGCTTCTTGCCCCATGCTTGTGGCGGAAATCCTATTCCAAACTCTTCAACCTCTACTCCTCCCTTGCGAGCCGCAAGATAATGCCCAAACTCATGGACAACGACAAGTCCCACAAATAAAAACAACCCCACCAACAGTAAAAATATAGACATTATGAACCAAATCTCCTTTGTCGCACCCCAAATTCATCAAGCGCCTCTTTTAAATGTTTCTTACTAAATGCTGGCCAATGAACGTCAACAAAACACAATTCACTGTACGCAGCACGCCATAACATAAAGTTACTAATCCGTTGTTCACCCGAAGTCCTAATAATAAGATCGACGTCTGGGACTTGTGGCTCGTACAAATGTCCTGCTATGAGTTCAGGAGTAACCTCTTGCACGCTCGGCTGTTCTGCTAGAAGCCGAGTCACAGCAGTTGCGATCTCCTGCTTTCCTCCATAGTTCAGACAAAGAAGCAGTGTACCTCCAGTATTGCTTTCAGTCTTCGCCTCAGCATCACGCATGGCACTGATAACTTTTGCGGACAAATTAGTGTCCTCACCAAGAAAGCGGACTCGCACATTCTGCTTATTGAACTCCGCTACTTCATTTTTGGCGATCCAAAGTAGTAATCGCATTAAATAACTAACCTCTTCTTTTGATCTGCCCCAGTTTTCTGTCGAAAAAATGTATGCCGAAACATAGCTAACACCGTGATCAAATGCAGAAAGTACAATTGTCTTTAGGTTTTCATAGCCTTTTCGATGCCCCTCGAGTGCAGGAATACCCTCAGCGGCTGCCCATCGACGATTACCATCGAGTATCAATCCAAGATGTACGGGTATTTTAGAATTTATGGTTTGCGACATTCGTTTTATTATACTCGTCTTGGCCGTATCGGTCGTTAAACTGTCATTATTTCTTGTTCTTTTGCCTTGGCCTGAGCCTCTGCGGCCCCTTTCGAACTATTCATTGCTTCTTCAAGTGCCAAAGTAAGCCGTTTGGCATCATCTTCACCAATTTCTTTGTCTTTTTTTGCCCTATCTATAGCGTCGATAGCATCATGTCGGATATTTCGCATGGTAATCATACAGTCCTCTAACTTAGCACCCACTTGCCTACTAATCTCTCTACGGCGGTCTTCCGTGAGGGCAGGAATAGGTACACGGACTACGCGTCCGTCGTCTGAAGGATTTAGGCCTAATGACTGATTATCACGAATTGCACCCGCAATTGCTTGTAAATTGCTTGGATCAAATGGAGTGATTTGAAGTAGCTGCGCCTCGGGAGCAGTAATATTGGCAACTTGATTCAAAGGGGTTGAAACACCATACGCCATAACCATGACACTATCAAGCATGCCGGCACTAGCGCGGCCAGTACGAAGTTTCTTTAGCTCTTCTTGGAAGTGAGTAATTGCAGAGTTTAACTTCGTTTTAGCTTGTTCTACTTCTTGTTGTGGACCCATAATTCTCCTTTTTGGCTTGTACTTAAGAGTATAGCATTTTTTACTATACAAGAACGAGACCACCAACGTTCTGCAGGCGGCCAATACTTCTTGTGGTTTTAGGCAACTTCGCCAAGGGCAATTCGACTAAAGCGTCGGACTATGATGTTTTCACCCATTCGGGCATTTGCGTCTTTAACAAGCTGTCCGACTGTTTGATCAGGATTCTTGATAAATGGCTGATCTAGGAGACATTTTTCGGCAAAGTGTTTCTTGAGCATACCTTCTACGATGTTTTCCAACATGTTGTCGGGCTTACCTTCTGATTTTGCCTTCTCAGTGAACTCCTTCTTTTTCTCGTCACGAATAGTGGCAGGAATGTCTTCACTGCTAACAAATTCGGGGGATGCTGCTGCAATGTGCATGGATACATCTTTAACAAGTTCTGCAAAATCATCTGTTCGAGCAACAAAGTCTGTCTCGCAGTTTACTTCTACCAAAACACCGATACGACTATCGTGGTTGTATGTTCCGATCATTCCTGCTCGTGCTTCTCGTTCCCCACGCTTCTCTGCCTTTGTTAAGCCCTTTTTGCGCATAGCGGCAAGTGCTTTATCAAAATCACCATCAGCTTCCTCTAACGCTTTTTTAGCGTCGGTCAGGCCGACACCAGTTAAGCTTTTCAGTCGCTTGATGTCTTCGATTGCTACCTTCATTTATTTCTCCTCTTCTACTTTGTCTTCGGTTTTTTCAATCTTTTGCTTTGACTTACCTTCAGCGATTGCAGCCAAAATATAATCGAGAATGAGCTGGATTGTTTTGATCGCATCATCGTTTGCAGGTATAGGATAGTTAATATCGCTAGGATCAACATTGGTATCAGCAATTGCGATGGTCTTTAGCCCTAGCTTTTTAGCTTCTCGAAGCGCATTTGCTTCATTAATTACATCGACAACAAATACCGCCCCTGGACGCGCGGCAAGGTCCTTAATGCCACCATAAAGGAAATTCATCTGGTCAATTTCTTCCTGGAATCGTTGGATCTCGAGTTTATTGTATTTAGACTCTAATGCACCGCTCTCCATCTTAGACTCTAGGTCCTTAAGATGCTTGATTCGCTCACCAATAGTCTTCTTGTTTGTTAGCATTCCGCCAAGCCATCGTTCAGTAACAAAAGGCATGTTTGCCTCTTTAGCGGCTGCCTGGACAATGTCTTTTGCTTGTCGCTTTGTTCCAACAAACAAGATTTGTTTACCTTCAGAAACGGTCTTCGTAATGAACGGCAATACTACTTCGAGAGCTTCAACCGTTTTTGTAAGATCGATAATATGTGTGCCATCACGCTTACTGTGAATATACGGCGCCATCTTAGGGTGCCAACGGCTTGTTTTGTGCCCAAAGTGCGCACCTGCTTGCAATAATGCTTTAACGTCTACTTCTGTAGCCATTTGATAAAATCCTTTCACTTCAGTGTTCGCTTACCTGTATTTATCCGTGGAAAGATAGATAAGGAGGATTACCCGCGAATACTTGCTTAATAAATAGTGGTCTTATATTAACAGATGTGGCTCCTTCTGTAAACACCTTTCGATCATTGGTTGTTTCTTTCTCATTTGTTAATCACGAAGCTAACCAGTTGACGTAACGACCCCTGATGTGTATAATTTGACTCTGATTATGAAAAAAGAACTACACCCTACCAACTACCGGCTCGTCGTATTTAAAGACCTCAATAATGATGAGACTTTTTTGACTCGATCAACAGTAGCCTCAGAGGAAACTATCAAATGGACTGACGGCAATGAGTACCCTCTTGTAACCGTACACATTAGTAGTGCTTCTCATCCTTTCTTCACAGGACAAGAGAAGATGATTGACATCGAAGGTCGTGTTGACCGATTCAAAGCACGCCAAGAAGCTGCAGCAAAGCGCAAACAGGCTGTCATGAGCAAGGCGAGTAAAGTCCGTGTTCGTAAGAATGCTGACACCGTAGAAGCAACAAAAGCTGACACGCCACAATAACTAGAATGCATTTCAAAACATCCGGTTTTCATAGAGAACCGGATGTTTTCTTTTATAATGAGGACATATCATGAATAAAAAAGAACAATCCCTTCGCGATGAATACGCCGCCCTGCAAGAACGTTTACAAGATCCTGCTGTATTCAGTACTAAAAACTACCCCAAACTTGCAAAGCGCAGCAGTGAGCTCGAAAAAACGCTAGAGCTATTCACGACTAAAACCAAGCTGACTGCAAACAAAGAAGAGGCTACCCTGCTGAGCCAAGATGCCGATAACGAAATTTCTGAAATGGCGAAGGAAGAACTGATTGATATCGACGCTCAGCTCGAGAAAGTCGAAACCGATTTAGCACTTCTTCTCACTCCAAAAGACCCGAATGATGAACGCGATGCAATCGTGGAAATTCGCGGTGCAGCCGGTGGTGATGAGGCCAGTCTGTTTGCAGGCGATCTATTCCGTATGTATACCCGCTGGAGCGAACGACATAACTTTAGTGTCGAACTTATTAGCGAGACACCGAGTGAGGTTGGTGGATTTAAAGAAGTTATTTTCATTGTTCGTGGCGTAGAGGTGTTTAAGGCACTCAAGTTTGAAGCCGGTGTGCACCGTGTCCAACGTGTGCCAAGTACCGAATCACAAGGTAGGATACACACGAGCACTGTAACAGTCTCTGTACTACCCGAAGCAGAAGAAACAGATGTCGAGATCAACCCCAGTGACCTACGTATTGATGTATACCGTAGCAGTGGACATGGCGGTCAGAGCGTTAATACAACCGACTCGGCTGTCAGGATAACCCACATACCTTCTGGCCTTGTTGTTACCTGCCAAGATGAGAAATCACAGATAAAAAATAAAGAAAAGGCTATGGGGGTGCTACGTTCACGGTTACTTCAAATTAAAATTGATGAGGAACAGAAGCAACTCTCTGATGCACGAAAGAAACTGATTGGATCTGGCGATCGTAGCGAAAAAATACGAACCTACAATTTCCCCCAGGACCGTATCACTGATCATCGCATAGGATTTAGTAGGAGTAACATTCCTGGTGCCCTGAGTGGAGATATCGATGACCTCTGTGAAGCCCTCCAAGAATATGAGCAACACTTGATCCATGACGAAAATAACTGATTGGCTTAGTCAAGGAATACGCACCCTAAAAACAGCAGGTATCGAGTCGGCTCGACTTGATTGTTTAATACTTCTTGAGGATGCTCTGGATCAAACGCGTATCAAGGTATTATCAAACCTTGATTATGAAATTCCCAATATAACACTCACTCACCTGGACAAAATGTTAGAACGACGGAAGAGCCGTGAGCCACTCGCGTACATACGTAGCTCCGTCGAGTTCTATGGCAGGGATTTTTTTGTGAACCCATCTGTTCTTATCCCCCGCCCTGAAAGCGAATCCATTATTGAGATTGCAAAAACCCTACCGTTCATTAGTGGCGCTACTATTGTCGACGTAGGTACGGGTTCAGGAGCACTTGCTGTCACCATATCGCTAGAAATACCTGATTCCACAGTAATAGCATATGACATCGATTCTGCCGCTCTTGAAGTAGCACGAAAAAACAATGTTCGGTTCAATTCTGGGGTAGAATTTATTCAAGATGACTTGCTACATGAATCAGCGTCGACATTTGACTGCATCATCGCCAACCTTCCATACGTTTCTCGGTCACAACCAGTATCTATAGAGACTATTTTCGAACCCAGCCTCTCTTTATTTGCAGATGACGATGGGCTCGCTCTAATTAAGCAACTTATCGAGCAAATAACCACCCGCCCGAATATGAAGCCAGGTGGGTACCTTATTCTAGAATCCGAGCCACGCCAGCACGTTGCTATTCGTTCCTTTGCAGAAGATCACTCACTCAAGCACGTTAAGACCGAGAACTTTATTCAGCTATTTCAGTACTCGGACTGATCCGGTTACTGCTGAGGTGCGGCTTCGAGCGTTACTTTTACTGTCTGCTCCTTACCATCTCGAACTATCGTCAGATTAACAGTGTCGCCTACAGAATAACGGCCGAGAACTGATGTAAGACTGTTATTTTCATCAATATTTGTGTCATTTATTTTCGTGATCACATCCTTCTCTTTGAGACCTGCTTTGTCTGCAGGGCTACCCTGAAGAACAGTCGCCTGACCTTGACCTGGTGCTAGATATGCTCCTCGCTTCACATTCAGATTATATTGGTAGGCGATATCATCTGTAAGTGAGACATAACGGACACCTAGGTATGGCCTAACCAGCTTTCCATCTTTGAGTACGCTCTTGATCAAACCCTGTATATCATTAATCGGTATGGCAAAACCAATGTTCTCTGCGTTGCCGGCAACAGCAGTGTTTATGGCAATTACCTCACTGTTCATATTAACAAGCGGACCACCTGAGTTTCCTTGATTAATAGAGGCGTCCGTCTGGAATAGATTCTGTAATGTTTCGCTTGAATTACCGCTCGAATCACCAGCCTGAACGCTACGTCCATAGCCAGAGATAATGCCAGAAGTAACGGTATTCTGGAATTGTCCAAGCGCATTTCCAATCGCAACAACCTTGTCTCCTACCTGAACCTTACTTGAATCGGCAAGCTTGGCAGGCTGCAGTGTCTTACCTTTTTTATCATTAACCTTCAAGAAAGCTACGTCGAGCGAATCAGAGTCATTGGTACGCCCGATGACATCTACATCATCCAGATTTGTGCCATCAGATAAGGTAACGCTGACGGATGAAGTACCTGCTGGTACGACGTGTCGGTTGGTGATAATGATACCGTCTTCGCTCAAAATCACTCCTGTGCCAGCACTCTGCTCCTGGACACTACTTGGACCAAACAG
>CAYJDY010000004.1:0-3159 GCA_964369045.1 uncultured Candidatus Saccharibacteria bacterium | reverse complement strand
TCTGTATCCTTCATACTCCCCTTACCTAAAAATGCTTAAATTGTTTTATCGCCCCACTCCGAAAATGCCAAGACAATGACTACGATTGCTACCATCACAAATACGATCTGTCGACGAAGCAGTACTGACATTCTGTCTGACTTTTCAAGATAATACATACCCCCGATACCAAACCCAAGAACCGAGAGTAACAACGCAGGCTGAGCAATTGGCCCATAAAAAATCAGCCAGTGGCTTAATATCCAGACCATCGCTGCAGCAAAGTAGGCCCAGACGCCCGATAAATATCGAGCTAAACCTTCTTCAAAACTAGCAAAGAAATGTCGTGCAGTACTATAGCTAATGACCCAAGCACCTATAACGAGCACGTATGCCGGTGCATCACCCCAAGCAATGAAAAGTGCAGTCAGTCCAAGCGCTTGGCTAACAAGAGCCTGTAACGAAACCCCGAAAGTTGAAGACAAAGGCTTAAGTGCTAACAACCATGCGCCATATCCAACGGCCCATAGTAGTTGTAGCATTTGAGAATCTGAGTGCGACATAAATATCAGCGCCGAGAGGCCAACGATAATATCGACCGCATTAGCTCTTATATTCGCTGGCCAGTGCCGTGGTTTAACCGCAAACATTCGCCATTTACTTAATAGAATAATAGCCGCTGCAATTTGCACGAAGCCGGTGCGTACAAAAATAAATAATACTGCCGGCAACAAACATGTCAGTGCGATATGTATGAAATGTGAGAAACCAGCAGCTGGTTTTATTCTTGATGTAATTTGTCTCATTATGCTCTTAGATTATAGCAAAAACCCTTAAGATCTGCTTAACGTTTTCTGGGTCGATAATCATGTGCACGTTGCTGTGAAATACCGTATAGTAATAGTCTATGGAAGAAACTTCGCCAAATCCCAAAGACGCTCAGTCTACCCCTCAAGATACTGAAGAACATACTGTTGATGGGTCCAGTATCATTCTTGAAAATGAAGAGGCCGATGAGCAAGCACAAGAGACAAAAAAAGAAGGTATTAAAGGAATTATATCAACAATAGCGATACTAATTATCGCCCCGCTAATTGCCCTAAGCCTGACTGCATTTGTTTTTCAATCATATGAAGTTGATGGCCCAAGTATGGAGACCACATTACAAAACCAAGACAGGCTTATTGTCTACAAGTTACCTCGCACAATTGCACGAATTACTGGCAAAGCTTACGTTCCAAAAAGAGCTGACATTATAATATTCACCCGTAACGATAGTACAGAGTTTGGCACTACCAAACCACGACAGCTCATTAAAAGGGTCATCGCCCTTCCTGGAGAGAGGTTAACATTAAAAGATGGGGTCTATACTGTCTATAATAAAGAGAATCCGGACGGCTTCAATCCAGACAAAGCAGCCTACGGCAAAGTTATCACTACTACAGCCGGTGATATCCCAGAAATTGTCATTCCTGAAAATAGCGTATTCGTAAGCGGAGATAATAGGCCAAATTCACTCGATTCTAGAGCTTTTGGGCCAGTACCTTTGAGTGATATCGTCGGCAAGCTCTCTCTTCGTGTATACCCATTCAATAAAGGCCAGGCATTCTAAAGACCCCGTTCGTCTTACTTCTTCGACAATAGTGAAATAATACGTTTTAGTTCCACCTCCGTTTTGAAGGCAATCTCGAGTTTTCCACCCTTTGCAGTTCGCTTGAGAGATACTGGTGCTTTTAGTATTTGTGTTAGCTTTTCTGTTTGTGGCGAGGTGGTGGCGACTTTTTTTAATGCAGACGTGTTCGACTTAGCACCCTGCTTGTGCGCGACCACGTAGCGTTCTGCTTGGCGTACAGACCAACCATTCTTAATAATTAGCGCCAGTAATTGTTGCTGGTCTTTCTCATCCTTGAGTGCCAGTAATGCACGGGCGTGACCTTCTGATATCTGTTTTGAGTTTAATGCCTTCTGAGCAGCCTCACTAAGTTGTAGCAGGCGTGCAGTATTATGTACGGTCGTAGAAGCCTTACCGAGACGTTTGCCTATCTCTGAAAAATCTAAGCTAAATTGTTCGTGAAGATATTGAATCGAGGCAGCTTGTTCAAGTGCTGATAGATTAACACGTTGTACGTTCTCGACGAGTGCTAATTCAAGTCGCTCGAGTTGCTCCGATGTTCGAACAATTGCAGGCACTTCTTTTATCCCGGCAAGTTTCGCTGCCCTCCATCGCCTCTCACCAGCGATGAGGTAGTATTTCTCACCATTTGGCGTGACTACAAGAGGTTGCAGGATACCATGACGTTTCAAAGACTGAGCTAATTCTTGTAACGCAGTTTCGTCAAAATGAACACGCGGTTGTTCTGGATTCGCCTGCAACTGCTCGACTGGAATCTTTATAATACGTTCTTCGTCTGGTAAAAGAATTGATGAGTCGAAATTCTGAGGAATCAGAGACTCGAAACCTCTACCTAGTTTGTTACTGCTCATTTCGATATCCTTTCTGTACAGCAAAGATCTTTACAGCCATTAGTTTTTTTATTTAGCACGTTTCTCTACCTCCTTAGCGAGGGCTTTGTAACTTCTCGCACCTTTAGACCATTTATCATGCTCTAGGATCGATTTTCCAAAACTCGGAGCTTCTGCCAGACGTACGTTTCGAGGAATTATTGTGTTCATAATTTTTGTCCCAAAATGTTTTTTTACTTCTTGAACAACTTGGTCAGACAATGACGTTCGACTGTCATACATCGTTATAACGATGCCGAGTAATTCAAGTTTAGTATTCAATCCTTGGCGCACACGCTGAACAACATCAAGCAACTGGCCCAAGCCCTCTAGCGCGTAATACTCTGCCTGCACCGGAACTAGTACAAGGTCAGCAGCTGTCAATGCATTCAAGCTCAGAAGACCAAGTGAAGGAGGACAATCAATAAATATGTAGTCGTACTCCAGATTTTGCAATGCCTGCTTAAGTCTAAATTCCCTGTTAGATTCCTGCGCAAGATCAACCTCTGCAGCAGCAAGCTGTGAGTTTGTTGGCAAAATATGTAGCCCTGCGATTGAGCTATCTTTAGTCAGGTTAGTAGCCGTGACAGTGTTAAATAACAAATCATAAACGGTGCTATCAAGTATTTGCTTGTCGAGGCCGAGGCCACTTGTCGCATTACCTTGTGGATCAAGATC
>CAYJDY010000003.1:42120-47177 GCA_964369045.1 uncultured Candidatus Saccharibacteria bacterium | reverse complement strand
TAATGTGCATTACTAAATCTTACGAGAAAGTAACCTGACGATTATATCGTACTCTCTGTTATGATTCAATCCTGAGAACTAAAGATTGAATAGTTCGCGGTAATACTTTGCAGTCAAAGCGTATTTGGGATCGCCAGCTTCTATCTCGTCTAGTACCGTCTGTTTATCCATCCAGGCAATCTCGGAGACTTCCTCTTCTTGGATCTTGAAAGTATCGATAGGCTTGTTGCAGATAGCTGTAAAACCTTTGTACCAACGATGTCCCAGAGATGTACGGCATAGCATCGTGCGTGTGGGCTTGAGCGGGACATTGCGCACGCCAATCTCTTCGTAAAGTTCACGTTTCGCAGTCGATTCGTAGCTGTCATCTGCCGTTACGGTGCCAATTGCTGCGCATGTCCATGTTGAGGGAGAGACTTTTTTATCACTTGCCCGCTTTTGCATGAGTACGTTTCCCTTGCCGTCTTCAACCCAGATACAGCTGGCTCGCCAGCAGTCGCCATCGTCGAGCTCCTCGCGCACTTTATATGTTACGACGTGGTTATTCTTGTCTACGACTGCAATTTTTTCGTTCATGTTCTTACCTTCTGTTTAATTTGAGCGTTCATTTGTCGATTCTCGTCACGCTCTTTGAGCGTGTGGCGCTTATCGTATTGCTTCTTCCCTCGTCCGGCGGCAATACGTAGTTTTATATAATGACCAGTCGTTAGCATCTCGAGCGGGATAATTGCCTGGCCTTGCTGTTTGAGTGCGATAAGCTTATCGATCTCACGGCGGTTAGCTAGTAACTTTCGTGTCCGGGTCTGGTCGGACTCGGATATTGGAATGCCAGGCATGGCTGATATCGTGGCGTTAATGAGCCATAGCTCCGAGTCCTTAATTGTTACGTATGAGCCTCGAAGCTGTCCATGGCCATGGCGGAGTGCCTTGGTTTCGGCGCCAGTCAGTTGAATGCCCACAAGTAAACTATCGTCGATCGCATAGTCATGTCGAGCGCGACGATTTTGAATAGATTTTGGTTTAACTGACTGTTTTTTCTTGGCCATTACTCCTCTATTGTAACGGATATGTATGTACTTGACAAAGGTAAGGAACAATGACAAAATTTGCATTATATGAACGTGGTTGAACACACAGTATGGAACCCAGACATTGATAGTCCGATCAATGATGCATCGGTCGCGAGAGTAAGTCGTCTGTTCGACGGGATAAGTGCCGAATGGGCTTTAGAGCACATACCAGTCTTGGAACGCGAGCGAGATGATCTGACTGATATCGACTATGTGCGTATTGGCACACAATCAAGCTCTAGTGCAGAAGTTATAGCCGTTTTTGCGCCAGTTGCGAATGGTATTTCTGACCACCATATTATTGGCATGGACTACTTGCGACGTGTCATTAAGAACGCTGATATTCGAGACGCGGCGGGTGATGAACTGTCTATTATGTTCCTTGCTAGTCCGAGCAGACATAGCAATTACGACTTAGGGTTGATGGACGGCGCACGCGTGTGGCGTGGTGATTTCTCTCCTGTCGGTGGACTTGCGCATGACATTATACGGCGTAAAGGATTCACCAAGCTAAACACTGCAGGACATTCACTGGGCGGAGTCATTGCGCTCGCCAGTGCTGGTGCTGCCGGAGCAGATATGGATGTTAATGTCGTTGCTCCCTCCGACGCGGTGTGTTCAAAACTTTATGATTCTTTGAAACAGTTTGCGAAGGACTTTGGCAGTGACGCTGATAATTTGACTTTAGAAGTCAGACAAGCCGGGCTTTCGCCGTATACAGAGGCTTTGGGCGCTAATCATACCGATGTAAGACGCCGAGTTGATGATATTGGTTTTGCGCTCGGGGCACTAAAGTGGCGAAATTTACAGCTCGTTCGGGGCATGCAACGGGCTACTCTGCCCGCACTGCTACACGGGGCGGCTATGCACGCAAAGGCGGTAGTTATGGGTCACGGCTCTGACGATCAGCTCATAGCTGACACGTCAGACACATTAAGAATAATGGACGGTGTATCAATTAGGTTGCCAAACGCAAACCTAGAACTTGTCGAGATAATTGGCGGTCGACATACATGGGGTGATAACATGCCACTTCGTGCGCAGTTTATGGTACATGCTATGCGAGCAGTTAGCTGAACAGCTCTGTAACGGTATTTGGGACTTCGGTCTCGCCGTTATTCTTTAGCCAATACCACCACTCTAGCCCCCATAGGTCTATGGGCTGTAGTTTAGTATCAGTTGCCGTTTTGACATTTAGGCGTAGCAACGATGCATCCATGGACTTTGCCTGCTCGGCACTTGTCATCTCCCAGATATTTTTCGGCCCCCAGGGTTCGGCTTGGAGTTCATGAATAAAACATGGTCGTCGCCACAGGAGCTTGATCAGACCTGCACGGAGTTTGAATATCCAGGGCTGGTAGATTGATTTGCGGTAGGCTCCTTTGTCGTAGGTCATCCGGTAGAATGAAAACCCGACGATATCAGGTATGGGGCGACGCAGAGGTATGCCCCACGAAGTACTCGTAGTCATGATTACGGGCCGGCTGTCCAGATCTTTAACCATTCTAAATTCTCGGCGTAGCCTGGATCGATCAAAGTCACCTTGTCTGCCAAATGCTTTGAGTAACGCCTCGTTTTCTAACTGCCAACTAACGATGCTCGGTCTGCTCTTGTACCTTTGTACAACAGCTCGAATGAAAGTAAGCAGATGTTCATCACGCGTTTCTTTGGGAAGGTCAAAGGCCCATTGTGGCCAGTGTGATTCTGGCCAGCGAGGCTGCCGAACTCCTAAACACACTGTAATTTGGCCCTTGTGACTGGTAATTTTTTTGATCTGCGCATCAAGTACGCCAAAATCATAGGTTCCCTGCACTTTCTCGATCTCATCCCAATAGCTCATGAGACGGAATCGACGAATATGCAGATCGTTGAGCGCATAATCTAAAACCTTCTGATCATCGATATTGAAGTTACGACATTGCTTGATGGATAAACTTGCACCAAAGCGAGTATTTTTAGCGGTAGCAGTCACGACACTGTTGTTCCCGGAGAGCTGCTTTGCCTGCGTTCCAGAGGCTTGGGTCATGCATCTTTGTTTTTCGCCAGTACCACATCTCTACGCCCCACAGATCGACTTCGCGCATGCCGGTCGCCTTGCCATAGGCAATGCGGTCTTTGAGTCGCTTGGCATCGAGCGATTTGTTTTGCTCGGCGATAGATATTTCTTTAATTCCTTTGTCAGGCCCCCAAGGTTCGGTCTGTAGCTCGTGGATGATCATGTCTTTGCCGGTGATAATTTCGCCTGCTCCAGCCAAGAAAGCATAGAACCATGCTGGGAATGGGTACTCGAAGTAACGTTTTGTAACCGTTCGATCCCAAACGCGTTTGTAAACAGATATCCCAAATTTATCTGGCCTAGGCTTACCGACCGGTAATCCCAGTGCATTATTACTGCGACTAATAATTACGGTGTGATTGGGGTCTTGTTGTTTGACGAAGTTGAATTCGTCGATCAGTCGATCCCTACTAAAGTCTGGGCAGATGCCGAAAACATCGAGGAAGAACTCGTTCTCGAGCTGATAGCTCTCGAGAGCAGGATTATCTTTGTAGCGTTCGATTACTTTACCCATGAAAGTCTTGAGTTCTGGGGCCCACTGTTCTTTTGTTTGTTGCTCTGCCCACTTTGGCATGTGGCATTCCGGCCAGCGTGGCTGGCGCAGTCCAATGGCCAGGCTGACTGTAGATCCGGAATCAACGGCTTTTTTGAACTGCCAATCCAGTTCGGTAAAATCGTATACTCCGGGCGTTTTCTCTATCTCATCCCAGTAACTGACCAAACGAAAATGACGGATACTGAGGTCATCGATCATGGCTTGCATGGTTTCCTCTGGGTTAAGGTCGAAGTACTTAGCGTATTGAGGAATAAAAGTAACACCAAACTTGAATTCTTTCGATGACTGGCTGGCAATATACCAACGCGCAATTCCGTACATAGAACCAACAAATATCATTAGTAGCGAAAGCAAAATAATAGTCAGCTTTTGCCACAGTTTGCGCTCGCGCCACCAGAACCGAGGCTTCTCGATCCGGAGGTGGCGGATTATCCGGTGATAGAGTCGATCCTCACGAGCGGCATAGTGCATACCAAAGAGTTTTTTCTCTTGGGCAAGCTCTTTTTTGGTTGCACGAACAGGACGTTTTTTTTGTTTCATTTGATACTATCTATAGAGTTACATGAAAAAGCCATTAACATTATCAATTATTATACCAGTTTATAACGAAGAACGTCGCCTGAGAGCGTGCTTAGATGCAATAAAATTACAAAAACGTATGCCGGACGAAGTTATTGTAGTGGATAACAACTCCACAGACAGCTCAGCCAAGATCGCAAAGAAATATAAGTTTGTAACCGTGCTTCACGAGTCAAAACAGGGTCTGATATTTGCGCGTAATCGTGGACTCGATGCTGCGAGAGGAGATATTTTGGCACGAATCGATGCCGACACTATGATTCCACCAAATTGGTGTGACGTACTCGTTAATTCGTTTGATGACAAGAACATAGCCGGTGTAACAGGTCCAAGCTACAGCCTGCTCTTGCCACGCATACGGTGGCCCATGACAACCGGTTGGACCAAGTTGTATTTTTTGTGGACGCATATTTTTTACCGGGTGCCTGTACTGTGGGGGGCAAACATGGCTATCCGTCGCACCGCTTGGAAAGCTATTCGCCATGATGTCTGCTTGGATGATAAGGTAGTGCACGAAGATCAAGACATCTCCCTGCTTCTGCAATCTAAAGGTGGTCGATTGAAATATAACGATGATCTCTGCTTTACGAGCTACAGCCAGGCGTACCATTATTTTCCTAAGCTAGTTCGCTATACCATTATGCGCCACACGACGCGGAACTATCACCGCAAGCGAGGCACCTTTGCCACAATTCAACCAGATATGTCCAGGTTAAGAAGCGTGATTTGCTACACGATTGGTTTTCCGATTATTTTCTTGTTTTTCTTCGGCAGCTTTATCGTTTGGCCGATTGAT
>CAYJDY010000003.1:35664-42020 GCA_964369045.1 uncultured Candidatus Saccharibacteria bacterium | reverse complement strand
TTTTCCGATTATTTTCTTGTTTTTCTTCGGCAGCTTTATCGTTTGGCCGATTGATGCGCTCATGAAAGCCTTCGGCAAACAACAAGAATGGCTCAGTTAAGGAGACCCGGTGTGGACCTGGCCATTATCTTCTGTCTGAACAGTACATTCTCCCCATAGTCCTGCTTTGGCTTCTTCGGCTTGCTTTTGATAGCTTTTAAACTCGGCGAGTTTGGTAAACGGAAAGTACGTATATGCAAATCCGTAACCCTGCTTGATAATCTCGGCGTTTACCAGCCGCCCGTCGGGTAGGTATACGTAACGGAGTAGACGGTTATAACGATCTCGATTTGTATTAGTTGGGTCAGCCTCTAGTCGAACGCGATTACTGCCAATGAGGTTGCGCGTAAACTCACTGGCCGCCTTTCCATAGCACTGCACTGTTTTACGCGGATCCTTGGTCTCGGGTGTATCAACCCCGATCATGCGAACTTTTTCAGTTACTCCGTTCATATCTACGCTAATGGTGTCGCCATCGGTGAATGTTGTGACCTGGTACAGCCCAGGCTGAGATTTCTCGGCAACTTTAACTGCTGGCTTAAAGTAACCTTGCTGCTGTGCTAGCCCTAGACAGAGCGCAATGATGCTGAGGATTAATGCCTTTTGGGTTCGGCGCCTCCGCGTACTCATAGTCGTGCTAGTTTTTCGCCGACATACTCTTGGGATAGCTTGGTGCCATCAAGCTCTATAGTGTATTCATCTGCCGTTGGTGGCTCGAGCTTCTCGCTAAGGTGGTCAAAATGTTCATCACTCATGTCTCCTAGAACACGAGTGTCTGTATGCTTATGTGTGTTCTGCGCACGATCTTTTGCTAAGGTTTTCGGTGCCTTCACCCAGATGATTACGACCCGGGCATGGTGTTTGCTAGCAATGGTCTGGAGTTTTTGCCGATCACTACGGTGATTAAAAGCTGTGTCGTAGACGACGCTCTTGCCTTGTGACAATAAGTCATCTGCCAGACTGTTTAGCCGGATATATAATTCGTTATTTTCTTCTGTGCTGTACGAGGGCTGTTTGTGGATGAGTCGTCTTTCGTGATCTGCCCAGATATGTACTGCATGCGTCTGCGCTGTAATAATCTTGGCAGCAGTTGTTTTGCCTGCACCCGGTATACCCACCATTAGGAAAAGATTGTTCTTACTCATGAACTTAGGGTAACTTCGATTCTAAAAAAAGTACATGGCCAGACTGCCAAAACATCGTCGAACGAGCTATTGCTCTGATGATATCTCGTCGTTGTTTGGACCTCTTCCGAGAATCGATGTCCAAAGAGCATGATATGGTGTACGATCTCTTTTCGCTCCAAGCTTTGGATCGGACGCAACTTCGTTTATGGCAGTCATTAGTACCTGCTCAGGGTTTGCAAAGTTACGTGCTAGATATACGGCCAGTTTTGATCCGGCAATAGCAGGATACTTTACATTAATCTCTGCGTATCGGTCGAGTATTCTGTCAATGAGAACTTGTGGTTTTTTAGACCGTCGACATACGGCACGGATAACGTTTCTGTCGATTACTTCATCATCCATGTAAAGCTCATCAAAGTGTTTAACTCGTTTAACGTATGCTTCAACCTCGCTTTGTGCGTTCTTTGCACTATGGTTATGTGCAAAATGTTCTATATCAGATGCGGTTACATCAGGATTGTCTGCAAACATTTCTGTGAGATCTTGAACGGTTTTCTCAAGTTGCTCAACGGCAGCACGAGGATTGGTTCGCGTGGCAGACAACTTTAGAATAAGTGAATCCTTGGCCTGATATTTTGGATCTTCGCGCATGGCGATAACATTTTCTTTCGCTGTTTCAAACGACTCGAATGGGTGCATTCTATTTGTAAATCTTTTAATGTAACTGGTGCCAAAGCCAATTGATCTAGCCTCGCCAATAAGTTGTTTTGTTTCAGATGGATTAAGAGCTAGTGCCGGGTGTCTATTTAGTCCCTCATAATCAGTCCGTGTATATTTTAGAAGACCGCTAATTACGCGGAAATCATCGAATAATTGAGGAATAACTGTCTCGGGCTTTACTGTTGGATGCTCATCTCGCCAAGGGTTTTCGTGATACCTACCGACTGCAACAATAAAATGGCCCGTCAATCTGTAAAATGCATCGGTGAAATATGTTGGTAGCTCTTCTGAGGTAGTGCTGAGCTCCTCGCGCCCGGTCGCCCGACCCATTATACGGAAGATATGTTGGGTCTGCTCCCACTCAGTGGCTACATGCTCCTGTGCGACACCTTCTGCAATAAGTGCAGCTTCATGATGATCTCCGGCAGGTCCGCGAAGTCCGATCTCTTTGTCTAGCAGTGCCTTACGGATGTAGTCGATTGCATTATGTGATTCGTGCATAAGAGTATTATAATACCACAAAAACATAATAATGTCTACTATTGTTCAATCGAGTATCTAGTAGTCAATGCTAGGGTTAGCCAAAAACTTCTCATCGAAGTGATGCTTGACTAAACCCCACAAAAAAGGCTTTTTGTGGGGACCCCGTTTGAAAATCAAACACCACAACGGGATGTTAGCGCGAGACCTATCTAGTAATCGATACCAGGGTTAGCCAAAAACTTCTCATCGAAGTGATGCTTGATTTTGGTCATGTTGGTGGCGATATCTACGTTGCCGAGCAACTGTTCTGGAAAATCACGGCCAGTCATGCAAAGACTGGTTTTTGGGCTTTTGTCAGAAATGAGTTTTTTGAGTTGGTCGATGCTAAGCAAACCATCATGAACGGCATTATTGATCTCGTCACAGATTACAAGGTCGTAATCACCACTTGTGGCAGTTCTGTAGGCTTCGTCATATGTTTCTTGAGCAGCTTGTTTGTGCTGGTCTTCGGAGACGTGCTGTGGGCTGAGGTCACCGGCTTTGTAAAAGCCCTTGCCACCCTTATAAAAATGAAGCTGATCTTTGTACAGAGGCATGATATCGCGGATAAATACATGCTCACCCACGCCCCAGTACTTTATGAACTGAATAAAGGCAACATTCCATCGATTACCGAGCGCACGGACCATGAGCCCGAGGCTGGCGCTGGTCTTACCCTTGCTCTCGCCAGTGTAGACAATAACAACTGATTTTTTGGTTTTGTAATCTTCGAAACTCACAACTCACATTCTACAGAGTTTCTTGTGATTCTGCTTGCTGATTTGCCACGGCCGATAGGTACTCTAGCGTCTGGTCCACTTTACCCGATAGGGCGATTCGAACGAGTCGTTCTGCTCTCACTCTTGTGTGTTCATCGATCTGACTCGTCTCTTTGCTGCTCTTGATGTCTTGCAAGAGACCGAGCACAGGACTGGTCGTCTCAAACTCCTCTGTGTCATCGTAGAGGTCACCAATCTTGTCGGTGTCAATATGCGCTTTACCGCCTTCTTCGCGAATGGTGAAGTCTGGTCCGGCATAGATGTCTTCGGCAATACGCAGAACAAAGGATGCCACTACTCGACGCTCGGTAGCTGTACGCAGTAGTTCTCGGCGTTCGGGCGTAGCTGGTGTGTTTTCATCGTCAAGTATAGCCTGTAGCTCCTCAGCATTTTGTGTGCCCTCCTCGTCGTTGGTGATAAGCCGTACTTCTCCCATTGCAGAGAGCACCATGCCGATCGGCCCATCATCTCGACCTGCATGCAGAATCCTGTCAATAACTGGAGGCTCTGTAGGCTCAAAGCCCTCTGGAAATATAAAAAGTTCCTCGACAGTTTTTGGAATCTGACCTAAGTGTTGTTCATGATGGGTTGTCATGCTCGCTACCTCTATTTACTAGCAATATTTTAACACATATAGCGTGTCAAGTAAAAAGCAAACACTATTTGTAGTATTCGATTAGTTATTTTGTGAGATATATCACAGCTCTAGGCTCGAAGTGCTAGGTCAATCTTGGGACGATCAAATCCGAGAACTACTGTACCGTTGATGTCGAGCACCGGTGTGGCTAGTTGACCAACGTTATCCTGTACCCATTTGTAGGCCTTGGGGTTATCACTGATGTCGTACTCTTTGAAGTCGACCTTACGGCTCTTTAGATACTCGCGTGCCATATGGCAGTAGGCGCAAGCTGGAGATGTATATAGTGTAATCATAATCACATTATACCCGACTTTTGCTCTGATATACTACTGTAATGAGTAAAATTTCGAAACGAAACAGCGCTTGGCTATTCGGAGGTCTCCTGCTTGGGGCGCTGATTATAATTCTGGCCCATTTTTTCACCATAAAACAGACCTCTGTGCACTACCATGCCAATTTTGGGCTGTTTGTGAATGGCAAACGTGATGAGTTCAAAAGTTTCACATTCTATGAAGAGGTGGCCAGTTGTGGCAGTAACGATGTTATGAATCCGAAAATTCGCACGCACATGCACAATAATGTGAACTATGTTGTGCATGTTCATGACGCAGCAGCAACGTGGGGTCATTTCTTTGCAAACCTAGGCTACACGCTTGGAGACACAGTGTTGAAAACCGATGACGGTGTGTTCGTTGACGGCGTAGACGGCAAAAAGCTGTCGTTTCTCGTCAATGGCAAGCCGGTCCAAGCGATTGCAAACAAAACGATTGGCGACGAAGATGTGGTGCTGATCAGCTATGGTAATGAGAATGACGCAGGTCTGCAAAAGCAGTACAAGTCTATAATCTCTAATGCCAAGGAATATGATGAGACGGCTGATCCTGCGGCCTGCTCTGGCGCTAAGCCGTTAACGTTTTGGCAGAAACTTCAGCAGTCGGTATGGTCTAAATCTTCAAGCTCCAGTGCTAATCACGCACACTAAGATGCACGTATAAAACATTAAATTTTGTCTAAATCAAAAAAGTGTTGCGGCTAAGTCCTGACTCCTGTTATACTAACCTAAAGAATGATTAAATACGCCGCCATTGGAATGACGACGACTACCCTGGGAGAACGTGGGTAGTATGCTAAGTGCCTTAACTTTTTTGGCCAATACAGCTGAAGACGGACCACATATCGCATTGGCTCCTGAGACGGTATTTACAATTGGTAGCTTCCAGATAACTAACTCGATGATTTATGGAGCACTATGTGCCCTACTACTCCTTTTTGTAGCTGTGTTTGCTCGAAAGAAAATGCGGCTCAAGGCTGTACGTGGTGTGACGCAATTTGTTGAAATGATTATGGAGTTTGTGATTGGCCTCATTGAAGGGCCCCTGGGTTCACGAGCAAAAGCAGTTGCCTATGCGCCGATTTTTGGTGCCTTCTTCTTGTTTATTATCTTTAATAACATTATGGGTATCATGCCATGGGTTGGTCCGGGCATTAACGCCACGACCGCCGAAGGAACCTTCCCTCTTTTCCGTGCCTATACTGCCGA
Organism: uncultured Candidatus Saccharibacteria bacterium; assembly: GCA_964369045.1. GTDB lineage: Bacteria > Patescibacteriota > Saccharimonadia > Saccharimonadales > AWTP1-31 > CAYJDY01. The sequence continues at coordinate 36,653 of CAYJDY010000003.1, read as the reverse complement.
CCTGAATGGAACTATTGCCATGGCAATAATCGCCATCGGTACCGTGCAGTACTTGTCGATTAAAGAATCAGGATTTCTAGGACACCTCAAGCATTACTTTACCGATAAACCATTCAGCCCCGTCAATACATTCATTGGTCTGCTGGAAGTGTTCGGTGAGATTACTAGAATGATTAGTTTGAGTCTTCGTTTGTTTTTGAACACCGTTGTCGGTGAAATCTTAATTGCTGTATTTGCCTACATAGGCAAAGATTTTCAGTCGTTTACGATTTTGCCTATAGCGATGTTCGAAATTTTAGTTGCCTGCATCCAGGCTTATGTATTTACCGTGCTTTGCGCGACATACCTAGGCCTTGCGATTGCCCATGGCCACGACGACGAACATTCCCCCATCGAAGTTGACCCCATTGTGGCGAGACTCGAGGGAGATGTAAACCATTAAATATTAATATCCATACGTGGCTCTTCGGGGTGCATATGGTGAAAAACTAAGGGAGAAATAAATGGTTCCAACAATATCAAGATTCGCTGCAGAGACAGTGGAAGTAGGAATTAAAGGCGGATGGAATCCAACCGCTGCTAAAGCATTCATGCTTGGTATCGCCTTCTTGGGTGCCGCAATCGGCCTCGGAATGGTAGGTCAGGCTTACATGAAAGCTTTGGGTCGAAACCCAGAAGCTGGTAAAGCTGCTGGTCAGGTCGTTATTATTGCGGCTATGATCGAGGTTACTGCGCTATTGGCATTCCTCGGCGCTATCATCGTAAAGTAGAGTGTAAAAAAGAAAGTCGCTTCCATGTTGAGTACATTGCATCGTAAAAACTTCCAGTTCGCATTCACCGGACCGTCTAGTACGGTTCATTTACGAGCTTCGGTTTTTACGCGCACTGTATCTCAACATGAAACCGATGGTATATACTCACTCATTAGAAATTTTAAGGAGAACGTGAATGTTTAATCCATTGCTGATGCGATTTGCATCAGAAACGGC
>CAYJDY010000003.1:17172-35564 GCA_964369045.1 uncultured Candidatus Saccharibacteria bacterium | reverse complement strand
TAAGGAGAACGTGAATGTTTAATCCATTGCTGATGCGATTTGCATCAGAAACGGCAGAAAAAGAAGGAATCGCAGTACTTGGTATTGATATCAAGGCTATTCTTTTGCAGGCCGGAACATTTGTGCTCTTGTACCTAATTATTAAGAAGTTCGCGTTACGCGGGATCGTTGATACGCTCGAAAAACGTCGCAAGACGATCGATAAGGGTGTGTCTCTGGGTCTGGAAATGCAACACGCAAAGACAAACTTCGATAAAGAATTAAAAGACATGCAGCACAAAGCTCGCGCTGAAGCTGATAAGATCTTGGCTACTGCTCACCAGGAAGCTGGAGAGATTATCAAAGCCGGCGAAGCTACTGCTACTGAAAAAGTCGATGGTATATTACGCGATGCAAGTGTTCGAATCGAACGCGAGATGCAGACCGCACGAAAAGAGCTTCGTAGTGAAATGCTTTCGCTCGTGAGTGAAGCCACCGAAGTAATTATTGGCGAAAAACTAGATGCCAAGAAAGACGCAAGTCTTATCGAACGTGCACTAGCGAGGGTACGCGCATGAGCAAGCAGACAAACACTGACATTGCTCGTGCCGTACTCGATCGTCTCAATAGCGGTGCGAGTATGACTGACGTAACTGCCTCACTAGCAGCCTATCTTATTGAGGAGCGGCGCATGGGCGACCAAGGTGCTATCGTTCGTGATATCGAACGACAACTTTTGCAGACCCAGAACAAACTGTACGTCCGCGTAACCACTGCTCACCAACTTGACGAAGCAATGCTTGGTCAGATTAAAGATACTTTTCAGGCAGATACCGGTGCGAAAGAAATAATCATCGAACAGACAATAAACCCCGATGTAATTGGCGGTGTGCGCTGTGAAACAGCAGAGCAACGGCTCGATTTGACCGTACGCCGGCAATTACAACGACTAAAAGGCGTGACCGCATAACAGGAGCAATCAAGCATGACAGATATAAGTATTAAAGAACTCAGCAGTGATATCAGAAAGGCTATTGCAGACCTCAAGCAAAGCCCAGATATCGAGAACGTAGGTATCGTAACTCGTATTGGTGATGGTATCGCCTGGATTTATGGTTTGCAGAATGCAGGCTATAACGAAATGATCGAAATCGAAGGTGACGATGGTGTTATCCCTGCTTTCGCGCTCAACCTTATGGAGGGCGAAATCGGTGCAGTGCTCATGGGTGAAGACGTTAAGGTCCGTGCCGGTATGCGCGTGAAGTTAACCGGACGCGTCATGGAAATACCTGTTGGCCCAGAGCTTATTGGCCGCGTGGTTGATCCGCTTGGTAACCCATTGGACGACAAAGGCCCAATCAAGACGAAGCACAAAGGTCTTATCGAACAGAATGCTCCTGGCGTACTCGATCGTAAAAGTGTGAATGAGCCATTGATGACTGGACTTATTGCTATCGACGCTATGGTTCCAATCGGTCGTGGTCAGCGTGAGCTTATTATCGGTGACCGTCAAACTGGTAAGACCGCAATCGCTGTTGACACTATGATCAACCAGCACAGACAAAAGACCGGGGTTATTAATATCTATGTTGCTGTTGGGCAAAAACTCAGTAAGGTTGCTCGTATCATCGAACGACTAAAGCGTGAAGGTGTAATGGACCAGACCATCGTGGTTGCTACCAGTGCCTCAGACCCAGCTAGTCTGCAGTACCTTGCTCCATACGCTGGTGCTGCAATCGGTGAGTACTTCCGCGACAATGGTCAACACGCGCTTATTACCTATGATGACCTTACCAAGCACGCTGTTGCTTATCGTCAGATGTCTCTACTACTCCGTCGTCCACCAGGACGCGAAGCATACCCAGGTGACGTATTCTATCTTCATAGTCGACTTTTGGAACGAGCAGCTAAGATGAGCGATAAACAAGGCGGTGGAAGTCTAACTGCACTGCCTATCATCGAAACTCAGGCTGGCGACATCAGTGCCTACATCCCTACCAACGTAATCTCGATTACTGATGGTCAGATCTTTATGGAAACAAACTTGTTCTACCAAGGTATTCGACCGGCCGTATCCGTCGGTTTGTCTGTTTCTCGTGTTGGTAGTGCTGCACAGACGAAAGCTGTGAAGAGTGTTGCCGGAAGTCTGCGTCTAGACTTGGCGCAGTTCCGCGAACTAGCAGCTTTCGCGCAGTTCAGTACCGACCTTGACCCAGAGACGAAGCAAAAGATCGAGCGTGGTCAGCGCCTGACTGAACTTCTGAAGCAGCCACAATATACTCCGCTTGGTGTCTGGGAGCAGACTGCTGCCCTTTTGGCAGCAACCGAGGGAGCTTTTGACACGGTGCCGGTCACCAAGATCAAGTCAGCTCAAGAATCATTGCTTCGCGAACTTCATAGTCAACATCGAAAGACGATGGAAGAATTAAATAAAGGTGGCAAACCGACTGATGCTGCCAAGACTGCAATTCTGGACGTAGCAAAAGAAATCGCCGAAGGATACAAGGAAAGCTAACATGGCCAGTAGCCAGCAATTAAAAAGCCGCATTACCAGCGTCAGAAACACCAAGCAGATAACCAAAGCTATGGAACTGGTAAGTGCGAGCAAAATGCGACGGGCGCAGGAGCATGCACGACGTAGTCGTGATTATCGAAACCTGGCTCGACAGATTCTGGCTCGACTTCGAGACACTGCAGATGTTAGCAAAAATCCTCTGTATGCGTTTCGTATCACCAACACACGACTTCACATTATCATCACCGGTAACCGTGGTCTCGCCGGTGCTTATAACAGTAACGTCCTACGACGACTTACTCGTGAGCTAATCGCTGACAAAGAGGCTGGCATCAAAAGCCAGGCTATTGTCATTGGTAAACAAGGCGCCAAGTTCATTGTTCGCTTTGAAGGCGTTGAAGTGATCGCGGTATATAACGATATATCAGAGAATCCATCGGCTAATGATATCCGTCCAATTTTGGAAACAATCCTCGACAAGTTCAGGAGTGGTGATGTGGATGCTGTTGACGTTTTGTATACCGATTATAAGTCTAGTATTGTGCAAGAAGTAGCTATTGAGCGACTTTTGCCTGCTGCCTACTTGGGCGAAGATGAGGACGAAGAGAACGAACCAAACACGCCAGAGGTAGTTTTTGAACCATCAGCAAAGGCAGTGCTCGAGAGCGTGACGGAAAGACTGATCGAGTCGCAACTCAACCAAGCCTTCCTCGAATCGAGTGCCAGCGAACAATCTATGCGTATGATGGCTATGAAGAGCGCAAGTGATAATGCTAGTGACCTTATTGACGATCTGACACTTGCCTTTAATACAGCACGACAAGCAGCTATTACTCAGGAACTTGCAGAAATAACCGGTGGATCGGAGGCAATCAAATGAGCCCAATAGAAATTATGCGTAAGCCACTGGAGATGATGGCTGGACGTTCGTACCCTGATACTGAGCAAATAGCTCGTGATCTCAGTAGTGATGGACCAGCAGTTACGATGGGCGAGATCACAGCATCGAGACACCAGGCTGTTGCTGAATGGGCACATGATATTAGATTACTACGTGGTCCGAGGCAGTTAGTACAGGATGTGATTGATGCCGGACGTGAGTTGGTAGACGAATTTTGCGTACCTGATGACAATAACCCAAATAATGAAGGAGAGGAACTTTTATAATGGCAGAGCTAGTAAAAACTAAAAAAGGAACGATATCACAGGTTGTTGGCGTGGTTGTCGACGTAGAGTTCGAAGAGGGGCACTTGCCTGCAATCTATAACGCAATTCATGCTGAGCTTAGTGGAAAGCAACTGGTACTCGAGGTTGCACAGCACCTGAGCGAAAACAGCGTTCGCGCCATCGCCCTCTCAAGTACTGATGGACTAAAGCGTGGTGCAAAAGTCGTAGATACTGGTGCACCAATTAGCGTGCCAGTCGGCAAAGAAACAATGGGCCGTATGTTCAACGTTGTCGGTGAGCCAATCGATGGCAAAAAAGACGACTTCAAGAAGCGTGCACCAATTCACCGTGCGCCCCCTACTCTGTCAGAGCAATCTGGAACAACAGAAATTTTGGAAACTGGAATCAAAGTCATCGACCTTATCTGTCCAATCACCAAAGGTGGTAAGGTAGGACTCTTTGGTGGTGCTGGTGTGGGTAAAACGGTTCTTATCACCGAACTTATCAACAACATCGCCAAAGAACACAGCGGAACCAGTGTGTTCGCTGGTGTTGGAGAGCGAACTCGTGAAGGAAACGACCTGTACTATGAGATGGAAGAATCTGGCGTGCTCGACAAGACCAGTCTGGTCTTTGGTCAGATGAATGAGCCACCTGGTGCCCGACTTCGTGTTGGACTCTCTGGCTTAACTATCGCCGAAGGTTTTCGTGACGAAGGAAAAGATGTGTTGTTGTTCGTCGACAACATCTTCCGTTTCACACAAGCTGGTGCCGAAGTATCTGCCCTGCTTGGTCGTATGCCGTCAGCTGCCGGTTACCAGCCAAACTTGGCACAGGAAATGGGTGGGCTCCAGGAACGTATTACCAGTACTAAGACAGGCTCAATTACCTCTGTGCAAGCCGTATACGTGCCTGCAGATGACCTTACCGACCCAGCCCCTGCGACTACCTTTGCTCACCTCGACAGTACCATCTCGCTTAACCGTGCGCTCACTGAGCTGGGTCTGTACCCCGCGGTTGATCCGCTTGATTCGAGTAGTACTATTTTGGATCCTGAAGTCGTCGGCGAAGAGCACTACAACGTGGCTCGCGAAATCCAACGATTACTACAACGCTATAAGGACCTACAAGATATCATCGCTATTCTTGGTATGGAAGAATTGAGTGACGAGGACAAACAAACGGTTTCTCGCGCCCGACGTATCCAACGATTCCTAACACAACCATTCCACGTTGCCGAAGTTTTCAGTGGTATTCCAGGAACGTATGTATCTCTCAAAGATACTGTCCAAGGCTTCCGTGAAATCCTTGATGGTAAGCACGATGATAAGCCAGAAAGCGCCTTCTATATGAAGGGCAAAATCAGCGAGGTCAAATAACATGGCACAAGATATTACCTTTGAATTTCTATCTCACCCGCTAACCACAGAATCATTTGATCGTACACCAGAACAGCGTGCAGTACGTTCGAGAATTGTAGCAAAGCTGGCTCTCGAGGGTGTTACCGGTGAAGCTGCTTCTAGTGAGGCCAATCGTCTGTGTTTTATCGCTTTTGGTCATGAAATAGGAACGCTCTTGCATCAGCGGACAACAGATTTAATCGGTGACGCGGTTTCAGTACGCGAACATCCACCGGTCGATCTCGCCACCGAGCAATTACGCGCACGAATGCAGATCGCTGAAGAGCTCGACGTGGTGAACGGTCTAATGCCTTTTCCAGGACTTGAGCGTGCACAACGAGACTTTTCCGGGAGCGAGGCCTAATGATCACCTTCCAGCTTGTTACGCTGAGTGGTACCAAGTTTAGTGAACAGGTACACGAGGTTGTACTGCCTACGGCTGATGGTTATATCGCTGTCTTCCCTAACCACATGCCACTGGTAAGCATCGCGAGCGCTGGCGTTATTAGCGTGCGCCGTAAGTCTGGAGATGATGACGCGAAGTTGGAGCACTTTGCCGGCAACGGGGGCGTCATCGAAATAAATGATAATACTGTACGCGTTCTGGTTGACGAGGCAGACCACGCCGACGAGATCAACGAACAAGAAGCCAAGAAGGCGTACGAAGAAGCCCGTAAACTCGCGAGTGAGGCTCGTGATACGGTATCTCTCCAGCATGCTCAGTCTATCGTCGATCGTCAGGCTACCCGACTTCGGGTTGCTGAACTACGTCGCCACAAACGTCGCTAACCTATTCTGATCGCGCAGGGTCACTAGGTGAGCCAGATATTGATAATTGGCTATTTAGGCCTTCTGCTTCAGATAGATTATTACCGATTGCCAAAGCAGTAATTATACTGCTTTTTATGGCTGCTTTTGCGAGGCACCCACGTAGCTGGTCTTCGCTTAGCTGGATTCTTCCCTCTTTGTCACGAGGTAAACTATCGATTATGTCAGACATAACTTTTGCTGCTACCCCATGGACGGCATGGTGAAGGTCGGCTTGATGTAGTGCGACGATTGAATCAGCCTGAAGTGTCGCTTCTTCATCAAGAATCGGAGTAACAGTTACCTGTGGAGGTAGGGCTATGATTGCGCGTTCGATTCCGTTATTAACCATGGGGAGACCCTTCTATTTGACTTATGACAATATTATAGCATGATTACTGTTGAAAAATATTATGACAAGAGTTATGATGTTTTGGTTGCCGAAAATACAAAGACTATTTAGGAGTATTAATGTTCGAAAAGGAATTGCCAATGATTAATGATTTTGAAAGGACTGAACCGATGGCTTTACAGGTAGAGGTTGTTAAACTTGCTGATAAACTAAACTTTGGTGAAGGTACAATTTCTGTAGAAGACAGAATTGATGACGAACATCAGCACACCATCGATCCTGCGACCTTACAAAATGTTGAGGATGCTATTCATTCCGATAAAATTCTAGTTGCCATAGGCGAAGAGGATGGTTCTCTTATCGATGATGACGGCTGTAGCGATGGTCGTGTTTGGGGCAAGGTCTTCAAAAAAGTTGGTGATAACGTTGAGCATCTCAAGCGTTCACTAAACAGGTACAAAGTGTTTGGTGGCGGAGCAACCATGGCCATTGCGGCAGATATTGGTGCCGGTGAAACCAAAGGGCTTACGCTTAAGAACGCATTCCGAAAAGGTATCGAAAGTCTAAAAAGCGTTGGCCTACCGTTTGGCGCACATACTGATAGTCATGCTCGTGACGAGAACTGTGGTTGTGGTGCGATCGATAAGGCGCCGGCAAATATCCAAAACACAGTTACATACCGTAGTGAGATTGAGACAGCTATTGGCCTTCTAACTCCTGATACAGAAGGACTTGATGAAGTACTCGATAACTATGCTGCTTATGCCGGAGAAATTGCAGACCAGTCATACGCTGGGCGAGAAGTCATGGATACGATCATCGATAACGGCAAAATCGTTAAAGAGCTTGATGGTCCACACCTTGAAGTGGCAATTGTGATTAGTACAGTTGAAGGATTCACCGTCAACCAAGATCATATTCGCGACATCAGTGACGGAAAAGCACAGGTATTTGCGGTTGACGTGCCACGACTAACGCAAATTGCTGAGAAACTACATAAAAATGATCCTGCACGGCAACGCCAAGCTTTCTTGAGCATGCTCGTATACACACTGGGTACTTCTGCAACACTCACCAAAGGTGACCTACCAGTTTATATAGTATCTGGTAAGCCAGTCGAAGCTATCGCAGTATAAGCATCTGGCAAAACGATGCCAACAAATCAAAGAACCGGAATGAATCCGGTTCTTTGATTTTAGAATTGAGGAAATTATCTATAAAATGTAAATACTACATACCCCTATAGATTGATTTTATAGTGCTAACGTACTATTGTTTAACTATCAGATATTCTAAGGAGGGTTTTTATGTTCACTAGACAAAAATTAGCCATAATTTTGGCTGAGTTTTTAGGTACTGCAACGCTTGCGTTGGCAGTGTATGGAGTAGTATCGATTATTCCAATTTCATTATTTGCTGGTATGGCCGCAGGTCTTGTACTGGGGCTTTCAGTACTAACAATTGGTGCCGTTTCTGGCGCACACATTAACCCTGCGATTACTGTTGGGCTTTGGACTGTTGGTAAGATCAAAACGCTCACAGCAATTGTCTATATCATCGCTCAGGTACTCGGTGGATTTGCAGCACTGTATCTCATTCAGTATTTTGCTGGCCAAAAAGTCGAGAGTATTGCTGGTAAATTCGAAGTTAAGGCTTTTGTTGCCGAAGCAATTGGTGCATTCATTTTTGGACTTGCACTCGTGTCTGCAATCTACAAAAAGTACGAAGGTGGCAAGCTCGCCTTTAGCGCCGGTACTGCACTACTCGTCGGTATTGTTATCGCATCAGCGGCAACTTTGGGCGTAAACCAACTTACCCAACAGCCGATCAAGACGAACGGAATCATTAACCCAGCGGTTGCAATCAGTCTCAGCTCAGTGAACTGGGCATACGTTGCCGGACCGATCGTTGGTTCTGTTGTCGGTATGAACGTATATGCACTTCTCTTCACAGATGAGTCATTGTTTACCAAGAAGATCAGGTCTGCAGGCGTTGCAAAGACCGTAACAACCAAGAAGAAGTCGACCTCAAAATCTTCTAAGAAACGCAAATAGACACCACACTATTCGCACTCACCCCCTCCATGCGAGGGGGTTTTCTTTTCCAAAAAATATGTGAGAGGTCCGTCCTCTCACTTGAATAAAATGTTATGGACGCATACGCAACTAGCTGGTAATTGAGTGAGAGGACGGACCTCTCACATTTAGATGGTGTTGTCGAGGAGGTCTTGTTCGAAGGCTAGTATACCTCGAACGGTTGGGTCGTATTTTGATGTGTCGGGCATATCGAGTGCTGTGATGCGCTTATAGACGGCGCCTGCCAACTGCTCTATCCGGTCTACCTCGCTCTCGTTGATCGTATAGTCCAGGTAAAGATGCTCTGCATCGTTAGCATCGAGCTGAATAATCTGTGAAGCGTATTCCTTCCCTGCGTAACGCTTGGTATGTTTGAGCAATAATATATAGAATCCAAGTTGTAAGTTATGGCGCCACATCTTGATGAGGTTAGCTTCGGACTTAGATGTCAGTGTCAGAAGTGGCTTGCCCGTCTTGTAATCGACAACTCGCAAACGCTTGTCGTCGATAGTGTCAAGGCGGTCTACCTTGCCGTAGAGTGGAGTATTGTCGGCAAGAATGACCGATAGGCCCTGCTCACTTAAGCTTGTGGGCTCTAGGCTGATGCGATATTGCTCGAAAAGGGTCTCGAGCTGAGCTTCGCCTCTTCCGATCAGTCTTTCAGCCGTCTGATTGGGTAGACCCTCTGCTTCAACCTTTTTAGCATATAATCGTTTAATTGCCGCCAGGTCACGCTTGGCATTATTGGTTTGGATCTGGGCGAGTTCCATGGCTGAATGCATGGCATTACCATGAATCAGCGTCGTGGATGCTGGTTCGGGGAGCTTGAGTAGATTATGCTCGATAAAGTTCACTGGCCCGCCACGAGTTAGATCCAGGAAGTTGGTTAGTGCTGTTGGACTGAGTTTAAAATTGGTAAGCTGCGTATCCAGAAGTTCATGCATAGTCTTACGTGCTGGTCTTGGGAAGATGACCTCGCTAATAGTTGTTTGAGCGAAATCCTCATTGCTGGCAGGTGGCGCTGGAGTAAAGTCGATTGCAGTGAGCTGTTCGGCTTGCAACGCCCTTGTCTCCCCTTCCTGACCCTGTACATAACTGACAGCAATTGTTCGTTTGGCGCGTGTCATGGCGACGTACATTAACCGAGCGTAGTCAGCGGTCGTTTCTAGCCCCACGTGAATATCAAGACTCAATGGAACAGGATATCGAGTTGCAGAAGGTTTCCAATTCTTATCATCGGCATCAACGATGATCACATGGTCAAACTCCAGACCTTTTGCGGCATGAACACTCATGAGGTTAACAGCATGACTATGTCTACCCACGTTAGGGCTAAAACTAAAAAGACGCGTTTGTACATTTGATTCGGTGATACTCACCAGTTCGTCGACACCCACCCGATCGAGCTGTGCGTACTGCTTGGCAATATCGATAAGCCGAGTAATGGCTTGCGTTTCTATGATGGTCTTCTCGGGATCATCGTAGACAAAGAGTTGAGTATATAGGGTTTTTTCGACCGCATACTCTGTCGAAAGTAACTGCTCGATCAGACTATTAATAGGCTCTGAAGTAGCCGTACGGACAAGTGTCCTGAGCCAATCAATGATTGACTTGGTTGACGGTTCTGCCAGACATGCCTCAACCCAGTCACGAGATTTGTTCGCAGTTGTTGCAATTTGCCAAAGAACATTCGCGTCGATTGCAAATACTTCGTGTTGTAGCAGTAGAGATAATTGATAGTTACATGTCTTTTTGTCGCCACGTTGCATAGCCTGAAGTAATCTCGCAATATTCAGGATGAGTTGGTTTGCCCTGGTTGTCCGTATATCTATAACTTGCTCGTAGTTAACAGTAACCTGCTTGTCATGCAGATAGCGTGCGATAAATGACAAGCTGTTGTGTCCGCGACCAAGCACCGCAACGGTGTGGTCAGGATGTTTTGTTAGTATGTCTATAGCCGATTTTCCCACGGCAATTGCTTGATCGTTCTGTGTAGCATATGAGGTATATTGCACACTCACGCCATCCGGTTTATTGGCGACGAGCTCTGGTCGGTAGCTTGTATGTGGATCGATGATCTCTTTGGCATTATCAAGAATAGTTTGCGTGCTACGATAGTTCTCGACGAGGTTTATGGTAAATAAGGACTCTCCATAAAACTGCTGGAATTGATCAATATTATCGAGTACGGCGCCGTTGAATCCATAAATAGTTTGGTTTGGATCACCAACAACCATAATGTTCGGCGCATCGATGCTCGGGTTATCGGTCAGCAGATGTGCCAAAGTAATCTGTGCTTGGTTCGAGTCTTGAAACTCATCGATCAATAGGTAGTGTGTACTTTCTTGAATGTCCAGTCGAAGGTCTTCGTTTGTCTCCAGTGCCTGGATAACTGATATCAACATATCTGAATAATCCAAGTATCCGCGCTTGTATAGAGCCAGCTGGTATGCCTCGTAAACATCGCACAAAGCAAGCCACCAGCTGTTGGCTCGACGCTCGCCCAAAAGCTTCTTTGTGCCACTATCATTTTTGAGGAGCTTAGTCTTTAGCTTGCTTGTTGCACTCGACTTTGTTGTCGGGAGGTCGTGTTCGATAGCTGTCTGGAATAATCTGACTACAGACTCGGTGAGTGCATTGCCATGTTGTTCAGTAGCCAGAGATTCTAGGTTGTCGAGTAATGCCGGAAGAGTTTTATGTGACAAGCTGGGAGCAAGCATCTCTGCGAGTCGGGGCTCAAGCGCATCAATATTCTTAGCATTTTGCTTGAGCGTTGAGCGTAGGCGATCGGGAGTCAAGCCTGCATCTTTGGCTTTGCCAATAGCATTCTGAGCACTGCCGAGATAGCTGTACCGGTCATCGTAGCGTACTGCCAATGGATTGTTGTGAGGTAAGCCGTCAAAGATATTCTGAAGTATCTCCAGTGCGGCCAGATCTGAAACTGGGTTAAGTGTTGCCCCGGCATAGAAATGCTGAGGATTTGAGCTAATGATGTCAGCTGCAAGTGAGTGGAATGTTTTGATCACCACTTGGTTAGCAGTGCTCCCTATCATACTTCGCAATCGTTCGCGCATGTTGTTTGTAGCATTAACCGTGAAAGTCAGACAAGTAATGGTCGATGGGTCGGTATCAGTGGTTTGCAGAATGTTTGCCACACGGGCACTTAAAAGCTGAGTTTTGCCAGTACCCGGGCCAGCCAAGACCAGCACCGGGCCGTCGATACGATCGACTGCCTGTTTTTGCTCAGTGTTTAACTGGCTGTATGATTCCTCAAATATCCCCATGCCCCACTATTGTACTTGTAGGCCCCAGTTCGGTCTATAGCCGGTATGTCTATGATGGGTTGGTCGGTGCTCGTGCCTGGATCATTGCCGCTACCCCGTTGAGTGCTTCGAGTGGTGTTTGTACGAGTGCCCGTATTTCACCAGTAAGGCTGGCTGTTTCGCACCCGTGTATGTCGAGTTCCATCACTCGTCTTACTACATCTGAGTTCTCAGCATAGCTGCCAACCGAATGGGCAAAGTTTTGGCCCGGGCCGAGTAACCCTATGTTAATGCCGTACCACTCATACCAGTCATCGAATAGTTTCTTGTCGATACATCTTCTTTGTTCTAGCAGACTTTCGATCTGAGGCCGTATGCCAAATATGCTCATGTCACCTTGCAGGACATTAACTGCCTGTGGCAGTTCATCCAGCCCAATTCTTCGTATTAGTTTTGCATTTCTTAATGCATGCGGATTATTTACGCCGAATGTATCGGCTGTTGCGTTGAAGTCTTGCTCGACAAATGTAAGTAACTTGAGTATTGATATTGGTACGTAGCCTCTGCCAATTCGACGCTGTTTTAGTATTGGGTTTTTACCTTGTACATCGGGCCTGAGTACGACTGCACTCGCCGCAACTGCCGGTGCACCAAGCGCCAGGATGAGCACACCGGCAGTAATGTCAAACATACGTCGTTCAGGACTTAGGATATACGCCTCACCGTGTTTGGCCATTATAATTTTCCTATGTAAGCCCCAAGAATTTCAGCCTGGGAAAGGATTAGTTCATGCACTGCAGGATGCTCGGCATATGCAATAGGTTCGGCATCGATAAGTCGCATGGTCTGGTTGGGGTCGATACGTATGTTGTCGACTCCATTCAGATCTGGAACCGTTGCCTGCTGGTCGTGGAGTACAAAAGTTGAGGCAACAAGATCCTCGAGTTGGGCTTGCCCCTTGGCAGTAGTTTTACAGAAGTCGGCAATTTGCGAAGCACAAAGCTCTGTGGAGTTTGTTCTGAATAGATCGAGTGATGGTCCCGGGATATAATCTTGTCTGGCGATGACAACATCGTAGTCACCAAAAGGATGTACGCCAGTCGTATAATCTTGGGGAACAAGAAGCGAGCCAAGTACGGTTGCGGCTCTAGAACACATTTCGTTACGCTCCTGGGCAAACTGTTGCCGTTCTTGTTCTGTCATCTGTGCAGTATTGCGCAGAACTTTGATAACGTGTTCACGAGACCTATATACCGAAGACCAAGCACCGTTCCCTTGGTAGTCAAGATTTGCAAGACCTTTTGATAAGCCTCGGAGTGCTAGTTTTGCAGCATGCGGGTGACGCTTGGTAGAGCGATTGATGGCAGCAGCAGTTAGTCGTTCGGAAGTGTGTTGCATGTTCTCGATATCGCGCTGACGGTTCTCGCGTAAAACATCGTCGGCGCTATCACTATGTAACGCTACGCTCATCTCTAGCGTCCTGGCTATTTTTCGAATCATTAGACAATAATGTACTCGTTTAATGAATGTGCGTCAAAGTAATTATTACAGATTGAAATTGCGAACAAGCTTAGCTTGCGAGCTGTTTACAGTTCGGGCAGGATTCTTGTCTTTTGTTTCGTTTCAACCATAGTTTCCAAGCTGCACGAATGCCCATAACTTCTCCGTAACCAATTAGGTCATAGATCGTTCGCATGAATGATGCAAGCTTGCCTGATAGAATGAGGCTCCGCCACTGAAATACTGACCAACCATCACCGATCGGGATGATAGTCACGGGTTTGAGGGGCTTATAGCTACTTGTCGCTTTTCCAACGATGTCATGCTGAATGTGTTTAGAAACGTAGCTGGCATTATGTAACGCAGTTAGAGCGAGTCCGCTGTATTTGGTTGCTGCACTGTCACCGATTACAAATGTATGAGGGTCGACGCGGAGTTGTTCGTCGACCACAACTCGCTTTTTCTCGTTCATCGTGAATTGGTCTGCGTTGTCATTAAAAAATGGATTGTTTGTAACACCTGCTGTCCAAATTACTGTTTTGGTTGGTATCGACTTATCGCCAACGACCAGTGTTTTCGCTGTCTCTGCCTTGACGACTTTGCTTGTCATGACATGCACTCCCAATGATTTGAGACGCTTGAGTGCTGCGTCTGAGGCTTTTGGTGACAGCGTGGGCAATACACGAGGTGCAGCTTCTATAAGGTCGAGACTAACATGAGATTTTTTGATGCCATGGTGGTGTGCAATTTTTTTAATGTATGTTTTGAGGGCTGCTGCGAGCTCTGCGCCAGTTGGTCCAGCACCAACAACGACATAGTTTTTATCTAGCTCGTGGTCTGCTGTAAGTTCGTCGTGCAGGTGCGAGCGAAACGCGTCGAAGCCTTGGCTCGACTTGATGCTGTAGGAGTATTTTTCTAGCCCTTCGATGCCAAAATAGCTAGTGATTACACCCAGACCAATAACACAATAATCGTAGCTGTATTTGTCGCCAGATTTAGTAGTAACTATCCTATTTTTTCGATCTATCTTCTTAGCGCTGCCGTGCACAAACCTTACATTAGGAACATCCGGTATTAGACTAGCGATCGGTATGTACGATGCTTCCTTTAGGTAGCCGGTTGTCGCACGCCAAATAGTTGCACCATAACGGAATGTTTCTTGGTCGCTAATAAGCGTGATATCAAGATCTGTATTTTTGTATAAATTTCGAATCACCTTGATACCAGCAAAGCCACCACCAAGTATTAGAATTTTTGTTTTTTTTGATGTCATGCAAATAGTATATCGGTTAAAGGGCGATTTTAAAAAGCCAGTG
This sequence comes from uncultured Candidatus Saccharibacteria bacterium, assembly GCA_964369045.1. Lineage (GTDB taxonomy): Bacteria > Patescibacteriota > Saccharimonadia > Saccharimonadales > AWTP1-31 > CAYJDY01. Next base: position 21,190 of record CAYJDY010000003.1, on the reverse strand, counting down.
CTTTTCGATCTAATACACTTTCAGTGATTTTATGATATCTATGCCCTGTTTGTAGGCTTCGTTACTAGTCGCTTCTTTTACTTCCAGATCGTTGTAGTCGAGTGGATCCGTTTGTTTGGTAGATCCAAACCCTCCGGCGATTATGTACGTTTCTGCTTCGCGCCCATAGGTAGGGCCAAGTGTTTCGCCCTTTTTAAGCTCGTAGTCTCCGCTAACTAAGAAGAATGAGAAGTAGTCAGCACTATCGAGTCCGAAAAGTGTTAAATTTGTGTCACTTCGCTGTGTAGAGCCGGGTTCTTTATATACTAACTTTTCAGTCGGCTGGACAGCCATGCCGCGTCCGATATACTTCCCTTCTTGTTCGCGTGCTCCTTGCCGAATGTAGACACTAAAATTGCCCTTTACCTCGCCCTTATCAGTTGTTGTATACGTAAAATCAGGCGAAGATACGGTTACGCCATTATCTTTTTCTACTAATATCCAGGTGCTTGGATAGGTCAGTTCCATTCGCGGGAAATCACCGGTATGTTTCTTGTAATCAGTTGCTTGTTTTTCAGTCGCCGCATTAGTGGTGGCCGAAGACTGATCACTTTTAGCCGGAGTATCGCTGCTCGGTTTAGTACGAAGTAAAAAGAAGTATAATGCTGCACCTGTGGCCAGTATGATTATGATAATGATGGTCACAACTAGCTTTCTGTGACTTTTCTTCGATGTTCCTGGCCTAGACACCGTACTTGTAGAACTCGTTTCTGGGAGATCGAGTGGTGCTCCGTAGATTTCTTGGTCGTTTTCTGGTTTTGCCATTATTGTATGCCTATGCTTACTATATAACCCATGTCTAGCATAAGCAACACACGCGGCTGCTCATTTATTCCCCGGCTTCTTCCCTTCGCGGTTTAAGAGCCAGATGGCAATGCCAATTACAGTCAGTCCCAAGGCACCGAGCAGTAAGAACGTGAGATCACGTAGTTGGAATATGACTCCACCGACTGCCACAACAAGTCCCCATTTCATTACCTTGTCATTCTTGATTGTCATACCCAGTAGCATGAGGCCTAAATGCTCAATCACGAACAACCAGCCACGAGCGGTTCCGGAATTGCCGAGTGTCTGTAATCCAAAAGGAACACTTAACGATACCAGGCTGAGCAGCAAGAAATTATCGGCATTCGCTTTGTCGTTAGCATCATTACGCCACATATACATCAGTGCGAATGTTACTGCCCAAAGATGGGTAAAAACGAGGAGCTCTTTGATACCCAGGTTTATAAGTACCCAGCTCACAGCTGCCGATATTGATATGTATGCTGCAGATTCGAGCTCAACTTCGGCCCTTTTTCGTGACTGGAACCAGAGCATAGCGGCAGCAACTATTAACAGTGCCGGAGGCACATTGCTGGATGCAGTGGCCGTGAAGAATGCGCTGAGTGAAGCTGCATACATTCCAAATGGTGCAATCCTTTGTATAAGTTGTGCACGGAGGCTACCTGGACTGAGCTGGGCGATGCCGAATGCACTGAGCGAGAGAACGGCATAGGCAATACTCAGATAAAGACCAAAATTTGTATCATTGGTACTCAGTGCCATAGTTACAGCAACAAATAGTCCGCCGTACGCGACACCAAACATATTCGGCTCTCGCTCTATGAAGCTTGCGATTGCAACCAGAACCATATCAACCGCTAATATAAGTGCACCAAACTGGATTCCATGGTTTACGGCAAACACCCAGCCCATCACGAGCGCGGCTACGTACAATATACTTACTGATTGCTGAAGATCTTTTGCTCGATTGGCCACAATGTATCGTACTGCAAGTGCACTAACTCCAATCGAACTATAAATGATCGACAAAGTAAGGGCACTGAGACCGCCATCAATGGTTGAGCTAGCTGCCAGTGGCATTGCAAGCAACGGGACGAAGGCTGCGCAGAGCCAGATTGCCGAACGAAGGGCGTAAGCAACAGACACAAGTATGACCAAACTGAGCGTCAGTGCTATTAGGATTACCTCATTGCCAAGCAAGAACCATATACTAATAAATGGTACGAATCCTAAGATCTCTAACGATTGCCTGTAGAGTGGATGTTGGCCAGCTCGAGTAAGGACGGTTAAGCTTGTCGCCACCACAGAAGTTGCAGTTAATAAGGCGATTAGGCTTGCCTGCATGCTCGCACCAAGCGCAGTTGAAACCGATGGTACTACACCGAGAAGCATCAGCATGGCAATTGCATAAAAGGTTGAGCGATCGGTTATTGTCTTGTCTTTGTCTTGCGCGCAGTAGACGTAGAACATGGCTGACAGAACAAGCGCTGCCGAGAACTGCCACCAACCAAATTTGGGTATATTGACTGCCGCAATCACTAATGACGTAGGTAATAGTAAATGTGCCGAGAATTGCAGTGGCTCCTTTTGCTCAACCCACAGTTTCTTGTACTTACTTATGATCGCCAACGCAATCGCAATGAGGGACAGGGTCCAGCTCACAAAATACAGAGGCAGGCCAGTCGTTAGTACCGCAGACTCGGCCAAGGATAGTGCAGACAAGATACTTAGGTAGCCCATGAGTGTTGTTCGGAATTTTTGCAACGCGTAGACATAAGCCCCGAAACTAGCAACTGAAGTTACCAACCATATCGCGTAGGCGTGTTGTTCTTCGAATACAAGATTGTAGGCCGCGATACCGACGAGTGGCAAAATGACCATGCCAATAGCAACAAAGGTTTGACCGGCTGGACGGAAAATTTTTGATGCTTGGTGGAGCCAAAGCCCTAATCCGTAGAATAATGTTGCCGTAAATAGTACCAGCAACGTCTTTACTCCACCACTCAAGACAGGTGCTGCAATAAATATGATCATGGCCGTAACAAATAGAAATGCTCCCACATAGAGCAAAGTTATAGCATTGCTGGTTGGCGCTTTCGCCGCAACTGCAGTCATTGACGCTGAGGAGGTTGTGACGGTCGCTACACTACTAGCAGAAGTTGGGGCAAATGCCGGGCTGTTCACTCCGCTAGGTGACTGATTTTCCATATTCACAGCTTGGGCGACGGCTCCGGACTTCACGATAGCCAGTGCTCTTTGTATACCCAGTTTTATCTTTGGGTCTACCTCGGACGTAGCCACTTGTTCTATTTGTTGTGCAATCTTTTGCCTAACATTTTCTTCGCGTGGATCCGCCTGTGTGTAATCGGGCTTTTTTCTATAGTGATCGTATAGAATGGCCCCCAATATAACCAGTATCATTAGGAAAAACATATTGATCTAATCATAGCATAAGCAGTGCGTTCAATTTAATAAAGGGATCTGATCTGTTAATATAAGGATATAAAACCCGAAAGGCATATTCAAGCATGTTCAAAAAAACTAAAAAATCTTCCGAAAAATTAACGCGACTTCAGCGCTTTAGCTTATTCTTCTTCGACCACCTTAAAACCAGTTTGGCACTCTGGATAGCGATCGTCATCTTCGGTGTACTGAGCTATACAGTATTACTGCAACGAGAGGGATTCCCCAGTATTAACCTTCCATACAGTACCGTGACGGGTGCCTATTTCGTAAATGATCAACAGAAGGTTGATGCTGACATTGCCAAGCCAGCAACCGAGGCGATTGCAAAGCTACCCGACGTAAAGACGGTAACTTCAAGTGCCGACAAGAACTTTGTTGTTATCCAGATTGAGTATAAGGAAGGCACCGATGCTAAATCTGCATCAGCCACTGTCCAATCAACCGTTGAGGGCCTAAAGCTTCCCGACACAGCAGAGCTTCAATATCAGAGTATTGATTTCACACGTTTCGATAATAAGTATGATCTGCTTGTTTCTGTCTTTAGCCCTACGACGTCATCAAGCCAGGACCTGCAAGCAAAAGCCCAGAAAGTTGCCGACGAGTTACAGGGTACCAATCATGTTGCTAGTACCAAAGTTATCAGCCAAACAGAATCAGCTGTCAACCCAGTTACAGGCCAAACAGTAACCCAGCAGAAAACATTTGATCGCACTGCAGTCCAAGAAAA
>CAYJDY010000003.1:10571-17072 GCA_964369045.1 uncultured Candidatus Saccharibacteria bacterium | reverse complement strand
TGGCGAGCGGGTATTGCTACGTCGCTCAGTATGGCGACTGTACTGCTTGCCACTATCGCTGGGTTAAAAGTATTCGGTTACAGCCTCAACACCATCACCCTATTTGCGCTCATCTTGTCACTGGGTCTGATTGTTGACGACACTATCATCGTTGCCGAAGCCATAGATGCTGGAAAGCAAGATGGTAAAACAAAACGAGAAGTGGTGGCTCTGGCAATAAAACGGGTAGCTCGTGCAAGTACCACCGGTACCCTTGTAACAATTCTTGCTTTCGCGCCGATGTTATTTATAGGCGGTATACTAGGTAGCTTTATTAAAGCCTTGCCGGTGACTATCATTATTAGTCTTGTTTTTTCCCTGCTTGTTTCACTATCGCTCATTCCATTTTTAGCACGCCATCTAATACTTAAAGATTTAGGGAAAAAGAAGCATGAGAGTCGCAATCCAGTGATACGCGCTGAACATGCCGTTAGTACAGGGCTTTCACGAACAATACTTTGGACCAAAGGCCGACGCGGGCGCAAAGCGTTTCTTGCTGGCAGTGCGATATTCCTCAGTATGCTTGCTCTAGTGGGTAGCTTCGCTTTCTTCAGCAAGTTGAAGTTTGATATCTTTGCTCCAAGCAAGGATGGAGATGAGATGTCTGTGTCCCTGCACTTCGCACCAGGAACCACCGTTGCGCAGGCAGAAAAAATAACCGATAACGCCAACGTGGTTATCTCCAAGACGCTCGGTAGCAATGCCAAAAGAGTTGTATATAAGAGTGCAGCCAACGGACAGAATGCTACAGCAGATGTCGTATTGATTCCATTCCAAGATCGTGAACAAACTGCACCACAGCTGAAGCAAGATCTAACGCAGGCGTTTCAAGGGTTCAGTGGAGCAGTAGTAAAGACCAATGTTTCTGGTGCCGGTGGCCCAACGGACGAACAGCCATTCAAGGCACAAATCAACGCAACTGATCAAGCCAAAGCCTCACGACTTGCCGATGATATGGTTCAGTTCCTCAACACAACTGTGTTCAAACGCGCAAATCGAACAACTTTTCGTGCAGTTGATGCAGAAAAAGGCGGGTTAGTCAGTATTACGCGCAAGAATGGCCAACAGATCTTCACAGTGAATGCTGGGTTTGACGCGGAAGATACCTCGGCTCTCGTTGTCGTCACGCAAGCAGCTGTCGAAAAAGAATTCAACGCGGAAAAACTAGCCAGCTATGGACTCAGCAAAGACACTCTCAAATTCGACTTTGGCAATGAATCAAACAACCAAGAATCATTCAAGTCAATGCTGATGGCCTTCCCTGTGCTCATCCTGGTGATGTTCATATTGCTGGTGGTGCAGTTCCGTAGTTTACTGCAGCCACTGCTCATTCTGCTCGCCATACCGTTCAGCTTCTTTGGTGTTGCCTTCGGATTGTTCATTACCGATAACTCATTGAGCTTCTTTGTCATGATTGGCTTCTTTGCTCTGATCGGAATTGCGGTTAATAATACAATTATGCTGGTGGACTATGCCAATCAGTCGCTCAAGTCAGGTAGTGGCTACACGGATGCTATAGCGCAGGCAGTGCAACACCGATTCCGTCCACTATTGACCACCAGTCTGGTGAGTGTCGTGGCTCTCACGCCGCTGGCTTTGAGTGACCCTTTCTGGCAGTCGTTGGCTGTCACGTTAATCTTCGGACTCATCAGTAGTACATTCTTGGTCATCGTTGCATTCCCATACTTCTGGCTTATTGGTGAGTGGCTTCGACTCAAAGGCCGAAACGGTTGGCGTAAGTTACGAAAATCGTAGAAAATTAGAAACTAATTTTGGCGGAGGGACAGCGCACGATTTCACCCGTCCTCGGAATAAATTCCTGTGGGCGGACTTATCGACCGAACCCCCGAATTCGCTCACTACGTTCGCTATTCGTGAGCTCGGATCCCGACCCTTAGAGAAAATAAAAAGACCTCCCTTGGGAGATCTTTTTATTTTGGCTAGGGCGGAGGGATTCGAACCCCCGAATGCCAGTACCAAAAACTGGTGCCTTACCACTTGGCCACGCCCTATTATTTGCTTGCGATCCGGTGGTAAACCAGATGGTTATAACTGACCAATTTTAACCTAAATTAACACTTCTGACAATGGTTCCTGGATGCCGAGTTGTGTAAGCACATGCTTGCTCCAAACGTTTGGTATACTGTTGTTAACTACTTATGCATATCATAGATCATACGCAGACACAGAGAACGCGGAAAAGAAGACGTAACGGAAACAGAAAATTCCGCCTGTTTGCCATTATTAGTGCCACGTGTTTGATCAGCTATTTCGCGGTCATGTCGTATCGGTTTGCAATGCCAGTAGCTGCAATCAAGCCTGTGGTTAAAAACCTGAATCAAACCGTGGAAGCGCCTAAGGTGACATGGCCTAGTTATGGGCAGGCGGCCATCGGCGAGAAAGATGCAGGGTTGTTAGCTAGTAGCTCAGCCCAGACACCACGCCCTACAGCAAGTGTGGCGAAGATTATGACGGCACTTGCAGTGTTACGGCAAAAGCCCCTAGGCATCAATCAGGCAGGCCCAGTCATTACTCTAACTGATGCTGATGTAGATTTGTACAACCAATATATTTCTAAGGATGGATCGGTCGTGCGTGTTGTTAAGGGCGAGAAGATAACTCAATATCAGGCATTGCAGGCTATGCTACTCCCTTCTGCAAACAATATGGCAGACACACTGGCTCGGTGGTCATTTGGTAGTACGCGTGAGTATGTCGCGTATGCCAACAGTTTGGCTTTGTCGCTCGGAATGAAGCAGACTACGATCACTGACGCGAGCGGATATGCGCCCGAAACAGTCAGTACCGCGAGTGATCTGGTTATACTTGCAAGTGTAGCCATGCGTGAACCGGTGCTAGCGCAAATAGTAGCCCAGTCATCGGCTACGATCCCTGTTCAGGGAGAGGTCAAAAACGTTAACTGGCTATTGGGTACGGACGGTGTAAACGGCATAAAGACAGGTAATACTGATCAGGCAGGTGGTTGTTTTATGGTTTCGGCATCACGTACATTACCAGATGGAACCAAGAAAACGGTCATCGCCGTTATACTTGGTGCTCCTACTCGGAATAATGCCATCACAGACTCCAAGCCACTTCTCAATGCTGTAGCTACGAATTATATACCGGTGAAGTTGGCAACCAAAGGACAGATAATCGGCTACTATAGTGTATCGTGGAATAAAAATGTCATGGCGGTTGCGAAGAATGATCTAATGGTCACTACATGGCGTGGCACATCCATGAAGCCAATGGTTGCATTGTCTGACGCCAAGGTACCCATGTCAGCAGGAGCAGTAGTCGGTAAAATTAGCGTAAAGAATCATACTGAGTCGAGTGATGTAGTGTTGAGCTCTGAAATCAAGTCGCCACCGCTTGGTTGGCGTTTTCGTCGGGCATATCAGTTATAGTCAGGTGCTGAGCCCAGCCCAAAAAAATCTTCGAGTGTCGCGTTATTTTGATTTTTGAGTTCTGTGGCCAGTTCTTGCCCGACATACCGGAAATGCCACGGCTCATATTTGTAACCAACAATTGATTGGGTTGTAGGCTGGTAGCGAAGGATGAAGCCGTATTTGTATGCATTCTTGGCCAGCCACTTACCTTCGGCAGTATTCGCAAAGCAGTCCTCTACTTCACAGCTTCTGTCGGTGGGCTCGAGGTCCACTGCCAATCCTGTTTGATGTTCGCTAAACCCAGGGCGCGCACTCTGGGTGTCGGCAGTAGATTTGCCCTGACTTTTAACGAAATCGTTATATACGATAGTCTGCAAGTTGTAAGAACGATACGCGCTGGCGTTCATGAGGTTTACCGATTCCTTTTTTGCATCAGCAACCATTGTTTCTAGAGATTCTGCCGCTGGGCGACGCAACTTCATTTCGTCATTGTCTGCACTAAAACGCAGAGGTATATTTGGCGTTATGAGGTCGGGGGGAGCGTAGTTAGCCGGATTTAAGGGTCGGGTTTTGTTGACGACGACCCAAAGGCTATTCGGGTCATCGACCGACAAGCGTTTCTTGTTGAAGCTTTGTTTTGATGACGACCGTGAAAAATTACTCAATGTTTGATTATTGCTTCCGGCGATAACTACTATAAGTAAAAGCGCCGGGGCGCCAATGTAGAGCAAGAATTTTTTAGAAGACATAGTTACTAGTATAACCTGGGCACGGAATATTTGTAGTTATGCTTGGCAATTGGGCTGTTTTCACGTACATTCTTTGGAGTGCCACAACTAAATCACAAAGATCCAAACGACTACATCGCCCCGCTCTCTATGAACGGACTACAGGGGCGCATGCTTCGTATGCCTCCACCCAAAAATAAATCCCGCGAGATTTTACTGTTGTACGGAATGCACGCTAGTATTGAACGAATTTTTGGTCTCGTTGAGTTTCTCAATAAGTACGGAGGCATAACCGTGCCAGATCTTCCTGGCTGGGGCGGAATGGAGCCGTTTTATAAACTGAAAGAAAAGCCAAGCCTCGATAATATGGCTGACTACCTAGCGGCGTTTATAAAGATGCGCTATCGTCGAAAAAAAGTCACCATCATGGCAATGTCGCTCGCCTTCCCGATTGTAACCCGCATGTTGCAGCGATTTCCAGAGCTGGCAAAAAAAGTTGAGTTGCTGGTTAGTGTTGTTGGCTTTGTCCATCACGAAGAGTTTATATTCTCACGACGTAATTTTTTGATGCTTCGCTGGGGTTCAAGCGTAGTATCAAACCGCTTACCGGCTTTTGTAGTTAAACACGTGGCCCTTCGGCCGAGTATGATTCGAGCTACATATAATCTTGCAGCAGAGCGTAACGTAAAGATGCGGGATGCAGATGAGGCTGAGCGTAAGGCACGAATTGAATTCGAGATTAAGCTCTGGCAGATAAATGACATCCGAACCTACATGGACAACGCGGTAACTATGTTCACACTGGACTTATGTAAAGAACAAGTGGATCTACCTGTGTATCACATTTCTGTTTCCGAAGATCGGTACTTCGATAATCATATTGTTGAGCAACATCTTGGCGTTATCTATAAAAAAGTTACCGTTATTCCTGCCCACATGAATCAACATGCTCCGACGGTAATAGCCGACGCTAAGGCCGCAAGTGAGCTTGTTCCACCTAAGCTCCGTCGGCTGCTTGGCGCAAAGTCGCTCAATTCACGCTAAGTCGCGTTGATTCTTCCCTGGCTACATCTACTGGTATACTAATAGCTATATGAAAGTCGGCATCGTATGTCCGTATAACTATTTTCGTCCAGGTGGTGTACAAGAGTGTATACGCGAACTTGCAGTTGGGCTTGAAACGCGCGGTCATGAGGTGCGCGTAATTACATCCAGGCCAAAGATTGTGCCCGAAAACATCGACGACAATGTCATTATGATCGGTTCGTCCACTGAGCTAAACACGCCATTTGCCACAAAAGCAGATGTTGGTATGGAGGTTTCGAACACTAGAATCGATGAATTATTCGAAACAGAAAAGTTCGATATCTTACATGTTCACGAGCCTGGAGTTCCTTTTTTGGGTGCTCAACTATTACGACATTCACCAACGACGAATGTCGTAACCATGCACGCCAGTCTGCCTGATAATATGATCAGTAAGTCCTTCCAAAAAATGATGACACCTTACGCAAAGATCATCGCGCCTCGTGCGCATGCAGCTACCACCGTATCGCCTGTGTCGCTAGCCACGACCCTATCTTATATACCTGATGCTGAGATCGAGATTATTCCCAATGGCATAAACATTGCAAACTATAAACCTAAGAGTCGCAGGTCAACGAGCGGTGACAAGAAGACCATTGTTTATATAGGTCGTCTCGAAAAACGCAAAGGTGTTAGTTTTTTGCTTGACGCATATGCAAAACTTCGTGAAACAAAAAACGATGTATCGTTAATTATTGCTGGTGACGGAAAGCTACGGACTGGACTTGAGGCACGTGTAGCAAAGTTGCAGATACCTGATGTTTCCTTTGTTGGTTTTGTTAGCGAAGAGGAAAAGGTTCGTCTTCTGCAAACAGCAGATGTATATTGTAGCCCTGCACTGTATGGTGAAAGTTTTGGGATAGTTTTGCTCGAGGCTCTTTCTGCAGAATGCGTGGTCGTGTGTGGCGACAACCCGGGCTATAGAAGTGTCATGGTTGATCAGGGCAAACAGAGTCTTGTCGATCCAAAAGACACTGATGTGTTTGCTGAGCGTTTACAAACTATGCTTTACGACAAAGATGCGCGTGCCCAGTGGCTCAAGTGGGCTAAAAAGTATATTCTGCAGTTTGATTATCCGCATGTTATTGATCAATACCTCGAGGTTTACCACCGTGCACAAGAAAATCACAAAAAAAGTCAGTCATGAAGATAGGCTTCGTACTCGATGATGGTCTTGATTCACCTGACGGTGTACAGCAATATATCCTGACACTGGGCGAGTGGTTTGTTAGTAAGGGGCACGAAGTCCATTACAT
>CAYJDY010000003.1:0-10471 GCA_964369045.1 uncultured Candidatus Saccharibacteria bacterium | reverse complement strand
GATTGTTGGTACCTTTCATATCTTGCCGTATGGTGGTCTGCAATCGATGGGTGCTCGCTTCTTAGCACATGTAAATAGACGCAGTATTAAACGCTTTCATGCGGTAATCTCAGTCTCGCCCGCTGCAAAGGACTTTGCCCATTCCACCATGCATATCGATAGCACAGTCATCCCCAACGCTGTTAATCTGGCAAAGTTTAACAAAGGAAAAAGACTGGCAAAATACAATGATAATGTTCAGACCATGGTCTTCTTAGGCCGACTGGTAGAGCGCAAAGGCTGTCTGGAGCTACTCACTGCAGTTCGCATGCTTGTTATGTCTGGCAAATTCGAAAAACGACGACTCGTCATCTGCGGTGGTGGCCCGCTGGAGACAAAGGTACGAAAATATATAATCGATAATGCACTACAAAACTTTGTTACTTGTGTAGGCAAAATTACCGAAGCAGAAAAACCCAACTACTTAGCCAGCGCAGACCTCGCAGTATTTCCTAGCAAGAGTGGTGAAAGTTTTGGAATAGTCCTAGTAGAAGCCATCGCATCAGGTGCTAAAGTAGTTTTGGGTGGTGATAATCCCGGATACAGATTTGTACTTAACGATAACAACGAAACACTTGTCGATCCGAATAATGTGCAGGATTTTGCTATGAAGATTGATGAGTTACTGAAAAATGGTAAGAGAGCAAAAGAACTCGGATCTGAGCAGCGCGAAAGAATTGCAGACTTTGATGTGAATAAGGTCGGAGCACAGTTACAGGATATCTATATTACATCGATTGCAAAAGTAACGCATAAACATAATAATGGTTAGTATGAATAGTCAAAAGCCCGTACAAGTTACTGTTGCGAGTCGAACAGTAGTAAGAATCATATTAATGGTTGTAGCAACAATTCTTGTTTTAAGGTTTATTATTAATGTCTCTAATGTCCTCACTCTAATCTTTTTAGCATTTTTCCTAGCTATGGCGCTTAATCCGGCCGTATCGTGGATTAGAAAGAAGCTAAAAATCAAAAGCCGAGCCGGCGCCACAGCAATTGCCTATGTAAGCGTTCTCACTGTCATCATTGCATTCTTTGCTATTATCATTCCTCCGCTCGTGAACCAAACCGGCAGCTTTATCTCTTCTGTTCCTTCCACGCTCAGTAGTCTGAAAGATCGCAATTCATCAATTGGTAAGATCGTGCAACGCTACAAGCTCGAAGATAGCCTGGATTCGGTAGCAAGTGAGATAAAATCACGAACTAAGTATTTGCCAGGACCGATTTTCTCGACAGCCACGCGCATCGGTAGTACGCTTGCCTCCGTTATCGCGGTACTGGTCATGACCTTCATGATGATTGTTGAAGGGCCATACTGGGTAGAGCAATTCTGGAAGGTACAAACGAAAAAACGTAAAGAGCGCTGGCAACCGCTCACGCATAAAATGTATGTCTTGGTAAATGGTTATGTCGTCGGACAACTGTTAATCTCGCTCATAGCTGCCAGTTTTGCACTCATTGCCATGCTCGTTGCATCCACAGCACTCGGTGTATCGATTAATGCAGTTGGACTAGCCGGCGTTATTGCTCTGACGGGGCTTATACCGATGATCGGAAACACACTTGGTGCAGTACTGGTGGTACTGGTGTGCTTACTTTCTTCTTGGCCGTTAGCCATCATTATGGCAATTTTCTTCCTTCTTTATCAGCAGATCGAAAACGTTACGATTCAGCCACATATCCAATCGCGCAAGAATGAACTTACTCCACTGCTGGTATTCATCGCTGCACTACTTGGTATTGGTCTTGGTGGACTCGTGGGTGCCTTTGTGGCAATTCCATTGGCGGGCTGTATTAAAATACTTGTCACTGATTACTATCAAAATCGAACGGTGACGAAAAACGGCGAACTACTTTAGCCGAGACGAATCCAGCGTTGGTTCGTAGACATATCGTTGATTTCAATGCCTTGTTCTAGTAGTTGAGTTCGTAAGAGATCCGACGTATCCCAGTCTTTGTGTTTCCGAGCCTCAGCACGTTCATTCAGCAATTGTTTCTGTGATTCTGTTATATCATCTCGTTGACCGAGAAGATCAATCCCCAGCAGGCTTAGGATGCTTTTTGCGAAAGACTCGATAGATGATTTACTAAAGTGGAACTGTTCAATTACGTCGATTGCTTCGTCGATGATTGATAGTGCAAGCGGAGTATCAAGGTTATTCTGAAGCGCATCCAGTATCCGGCTACTATACGTGCTGTCATCGAAGTTAGCATCGACGCTTATATTTTCTTGCCATCGAAGATCCATAGCCGACTGCCACTTCTTAAGTCTATTTTGTGCAGATTCAAGAATTTGCCAGGTGAAGTTCCCCTCGGTTTGATAGTGGCTCGATAGAACCAGGGTCTTGAATGAGTCTGTACTAAAGCTCTTTTTCTTGAGATCGTCCAGTGTGTAGCTGTTGCCAAGCGATTTGGATAACTTGGTACCATCGATTTTAATAAAGTTATTATGGAACCAGTAGTTCACAAAAGTCTTGCCCGTTAGTGCCTCTGTCTGGGCTATCTCATTGGTGTGATGCACTGGTATATGATCGATACCGCCTGTGTGCAAGTCGATTTGCTCGCCCAGGCCCTGCATGGCAATAACTGAACATTCCAGATGCCACCCAGGAAAACCAGTACCCCAAGGGCTACCCCACTCCATGTCACGCTTTTCGTTTTTTGGTGAGAATTTCCAAAGTGCGAAATCAGTGATATGGCGCTTTCCACTGATGTCGACACGCGCCCCAGCCTGCAGCCCTGCAATATCGAGTCGAGCCAATTTACCGTAGTCGGTTAGCTTTGTAGTATCGAAGTATACTCCTTCGTCAGGGATAACATACGTGAAGCCCTTCTTCTCTAGTCGTTCTACAAATGCGATTTGTTCATCAATGAGGTCAGTAGCTCGGATTAGCTTGGTTGGGCGCAGTAATTCTAGTTGATTGTATGCTTCGTCATCGGCAATTGTGATGTATTTTTCTGCTACTTCCCAGGCAGTCTTGCCCTCGCTACGCGCACCCTTCTCCATTTTATCTTGCCCGGAGTCATCATCGCTAACCAGATGTCCGACATCGGTAATGTTTTGAACACGCGTGACATCGAAGCCACTCGCTCGCAGTGTTCGCGTCAAAACATCTGAGTATATGTAAGCCACCCAGTTACCGATTTGTGGTTGGCTGTAGACCGTCAGCCCACAGGTATACATACGAACCTGCTTGCCGTTCGTTGGTTCAAAATTCTCGATGCTCCGTGACATCGTATTGTAGATTTTCATATCAGCCATTTTCGCTTACCAGCCTGGTTGCCTCTTTGATGAGTTCTTTTTTTAGCGTCTCGTACTGCCATTTGTTGGTCTTGAAGCCTGCTGCACTGGCATGTCCACCACCTTCAAAATGTTCGGCTAACTTACCGGCAATTGGAGCACCATGATTGCCACGAAGTTTGCCAGTTATTTTTCCATCCGGATATAGCTTGATAATGATTGATAGCTTTACACCCTCAGCAAAGCGCAGCTCCTCGAGAGCTAGAATGGCCGGGTTGTACAACGGACTGTACTTTTGTATCTCATCCCACGGAATGGCAACAAGTGCGATCTGGTTATCTGCGAAGTATTCGATGCGTTGCAATAGGCGTCCTTTGTAGGCAATAATCTCGAGTGGCTTCGACATGCTCAGACGACGCTTTGCTTCCAATTCAGAAAGGTTTGCGCCGTGTTCAACTAACTCTGCGAGCGTATGGATACTCCTGGCTGTAGTTGCTTCAACGCTTAGTCCAAGTGAGTCCGCAAGAATTGAGGTGGAGAGTAAGCTGGCAGTATCTTTTTTTATTTCCCAACCGAGTTGCTTGGCTAGCAAATAAATAACCTCGCCGGTCGCTACTGATTCTGAATCTACCAGAGCAGTATTGTTGATAGTCACGTCGTTATCTACAGCATGATGATCGAGAATAATAAATGGGCGTGTCCTTAGCGCACCAATTTGATTGGTCTTTTCAAGTTGTTCTAGCAGTGTAATACTCGAGCAGTCGACCAGGATGGCGGCATCAAAGTCATGGGGTAGATCTTTAACAACCCTATCGCATCCAGGAATGTACTGTAGGTACCCGGAAATGTCGATGCCACAGTACAAGGTTATTTTTTTACCCATGTCGCCCAGGATATGTTCAAGAGCCAGGGCACTGGCCATACTATCTGCGTCTGGGTTGTCTGCTTGAATGATTACGATATGCTTCGCATCATCGAGGATACTCTGGATTTTTTCGGCCTCTGGGTAGTTCATATGGTCTGTCTTCCTTCTAGGGCTCGACTTAATGTTATTTGATCGGCGTACTCTAAGTCTACGCCAACTGGTAGACCACGCGCTAGTCGTGATACACGAACGTTACGAGCTTCGAGTTGTTGTTGAATGTATAGCGCTGTTGATTCACCTTCTACGCCGGCATTGGTAGCCAGAATGATTTCTTTGACGTTATCTTCATCGACACGCTTGATAAGTTCGGCTATATGTAACTGCTCTGGTCCTATGCCATCAATTGGTGATATCAGGCCACCGAGTACATGATAGGTGCCTTTATACTCGCCCGTTTTTTCCAAGGCCACCAGGTCGAATGGTTCAGCAACTACGGCAATGACTGTCTTATCTCGGGAAGGGTCAGTATATAGATCGGAGTATTCTTTATCGGCCTCAATGAGGGCAAATGTCTTTTTACAGTAACCAATTCCGTTATGAAGTTGATCCAGGGCTTTACTCAATCTATGCGAAATATGCGTGTCATTTCGTAAAATGAAATAAGCATATCGTTCTGCCGTCCGCGGGCCGACACCGGGTAATCCACCGAATGCTTCGATGAGCTCGTCCAATGCGGGGGGTAAAATCTGCATGCTAAAAAATTCCGTTCTGTCGGGTTTTACCTAGACGAAATGAGTAACTGGATATATTCATGCAGATTATTTGTTTTTTGGCCGAGACACGTCTATAAGCCAAGATCTCCGAGTGCGCCCATGAATGGTTGCATCTTTTCGGCTGCCATCTTTTGGCTCTGTGCAATTGCATCTTTTACGGCATCTTCGATCCAACGTTCTAGCTCGCGGATATCATCTAGATCAACTTGTTCTGGGTCGATGTGGATTTTCTTGATTTTCTGCTCACCAGTGATCTCGACTTTAACGGCACCATCACCTTGTTCTACGACGATAATTTCTTTTTGTAGTTCTTTTTGTAACTTCTTAACTTTTAAAAGCATCTTTGCTTGGTCAAAACGGCTCATGTCATCTCCTTATTTACCATATCAGTATAGCAACTGATAGCTGTACTAACCAGAGGCGGGTTACAGCGGATGTGTTGGCTTTTGGTCGAACACTGCGCGTGTAGCTGGCATTGATGGCCAGGCAACGAAATATCGATTGGCATGATAGAAACAGACGCTTACCAGTGCTAGTGTAAGTAGCGACGTTGCCAGAACTTTGGCGAAGGGGTTAGATGGAAAAACCTTAAACCACTGCTGCAACATAAAGGCGATTCCCCCGGCAACCAAAAGGTATACGAATGGTAGTAATATCTGGATACCTACTTGCCCATTGAGCGCGTACAAACCACACGACAAGAGAATGCCTCCGAGGAGTAGCTTGGATCGATCGAGCAAGCGGTCGTTGACGTAGTAGTTATAGGCACCGAGTATGGCCATAGCCACAGCGAAAATGTCTAGTAGTGGCAGTTTATTGATGCCATGGACAGGACTAATCGGGCTATTGTAGAAGACTAACTTAACAGGAATAAGTAGCAGACGTTTTGGTATACCGACAAACTGGGATAATGGAGACGACGATAATCCTACATATGTTTTGAGTAACTGTGGGTCATGGAAGAGTGCATAAAATAATGGACCAAGTACGGCCAGCAGTCCGATAATGATGATCGCAAATGTAGCCCGTTCGCTCTTCATGAGTCGGATAACAGCTTTTCTTTGCCAGATACTACCGAATATAACGAACCAGATGAGTCCAGGTGTATAGAGCAACCAGACAAGCAAGGTGAAGCCGAGCGCAACGGCGGTCCGATGTTTCTTTGTCTTGGGCAGCCAGGCGCCGTAGGCGACAGCCGCGATTATCGATAGCACCATGATGTCATTCGTAGCTAGGCGAGTAACGTTTAACATCCAGCTACTCGTGGCAAATAATATGGTCGTGATAACCGCAACGCGGAAACTAAACCAGCGACGAACGACATAAAAGAATAGCGCGACGATTGCTATGCCAATAACAACCGACACGCCACGCATGGCGATGAACCCCGTATGATCAATCTTAGCCATGACGTATTGCAGGATTTTGTGCGGTGCATATAGCGGATTTTCCATTATCAGTCGCACGCTCTTAGCACTTGCTATGGTCATTTTTTCGGACATGCTAAAACCAGGTAGCATGCGCTTAATACCGTACATATAGACAACGAGTAGTGCGAGGAGTGAGCAAATAGTGGCAAAGGTTGGAAGCCACATTTCACCGAAAACTTGTCTCGCAGTTTTTTTGAATTTCATAATTGTATACGCTAAAGTATAGCACGCTCACATAAGCGTAATCACCTGCGTTATTTAGGCGAATGGATCACTGTGCTTAGTATCAACACTCCTGAAGCGTTGCTTTTCACGATCAAAGTATAGTTCCACTGCTCCCGTAGGACCATTACGGTGCTTCCGGATGAAGACGTCCATGATGTTTTTTCGCTCACTCTCAGGATTGTAGTAATCTTCGCGGTATAGAAATGCAACTACGTCGGCATCTTGCTCAATAGATCCAGATTCACGAAGGTCTTGTAGCTGTGGAATTTGCGGGGTTCTACTTTCGACCGAACGGCTCAACTGGCTCAGTGCAATCAGAGGTACATTAAGTTCGCGGGCGATACCTTTTAGCCCACGTGATATTTCGGAAATTTCTTGTACTCGGTTACTCTGTCCTGCAAAACGCGAACCACCACTCATAAGCTGCAAATAATCGACGATGATGAGGCCGAGCGGGCGAACATGGGCTTCTCGCCGTGCCTTAGTACGTAAGTCGCTGACGGTAATACCCGGTGTATCATCAATATATATTTGAGCTTCAGACAGAGCACCCATGGCATGGCCAATTTTTTCGAAGTCAGTATCGGTCAAGTTCCCTGTTCGGAGCGCCCACGCATCAACGCCAGATTCGGTCGCCAACATACGGTCGACTAGCTGCTCTTTACTCATTTCCAGGCTGAAGATAAGCACCGGCTCTTGAGCTTTTAAGGCGATACTATGAGCGAGTCCCAGCGAGAAGGCTGTTTTACCCATTGATGGCCGTGCAGCCAGGATAAACAGGTCAGATCGTTGAAGTCCCGCTAGAATATTATCGAGGTCTTTGAATCCTGTGGGTATGCCACGGAGCGTTCCTTTGTCCTTATGAAGTTCGTCTAGTCGATCAAAGCTCTCGCCGAGAATTGACTCGATGCTACTAATATCTTGTTTGACATGCTTTTGACTGACTTCAAACAGGCGTGTCTCAGCCTCTTCTATTAGCTCCTGTAGGTCACGTTCTTCGTTGTAACCCAGCTCCACAGTATCCTGGGATACTTTGATTAATCGTCGTCTGAGGGCTTTTTGGGCAACAATCTCGGCGTATTGTTCTACATGGGCAGCTGTTGGCACAAAGTTTGTCAGCTGCGTCAGATATGCGGCGCCTCCAATATAGTCAATAAAACCAGTGCTTTTTAATTGATCCGAAAGCGTTAACACGTCTATTGGGTTATGTTTTTCATACAGCTGAGTTATGGCTTCGAAGATTCGGCCATGCTTTGGATCGTAGAAGTCGCTTGAAGATACTATGTCTGCAATTTTTACTATGGCGTCACTATCAATTAATACCGCTCCAAGTAAACTTGCTTCGGCATCGGTATTTTGCGGCGGAATTATTGCTTGTGAGTCTGTCATGGTATCTTCTAGGATTCTAGCACTTCTCCACCACCAAAAATATTGCTTACGGTATCAAGGTCGGCACCAGTGGATGCGCTTTTGGCAGTGGCTTTTTGTTTGTCACCCTCGATGATATTGCACACGATTGTTACGCTACTGCCTGTTTGTTGCTCGATAATATCTTCGATAATCTTTCTGTTTTTCGCTTCGTTAATTTGCTTCTGGTGGAAAGCAAACTTGAATTGCAACGTCAGTACGCCATCGGCGTAGCTCATTTGTGCCATTCTTAGGATGCCGTATATAGTACTGTTGGTTTTTTTGACTTGGGCGACAACAATAGGCCACGCATCTTCACTGAACGCCTCGGCATCACTTGGTGCTTTCTTGACCTGCTGTTCAGGTTGCGCAGGACTGGGTTTAGCCTCTTGCTTAGCTTCATTTTTCTCGGGCGTTTCTTTTTTATGAGTAACGGCTTCTTTTTTTATTTCTTTGATAGGTTC
The DNA here is from genome assembly GCA_964369045.1 of uncultured Candidatus Saccharibacteria bacterium. Classification (GTDB taxonomy): domain Bacteria; phylum Patescibacteriota; class Saccharimonadia; order Saccharimonadales; family AWTP1-31; genus CAYJDY01. Next base: position 2,027 of record CAYJDY010000003.1, on the reverse strand, counting down.
AGCAACTGGCTCGGGCTCTTGCTTGTCAGCTTTTGCTGGAGTAGGTGCTACTCTAGGTGCTTCTTTCGTCAATTCAGTGGGGTTATTGGCAAAAATATATTCTAGTAGTGTTATTTCGAGCAACCGGTCTGATTGTGCACTGGCCTGAACTGACAGTAGCGCAACTAAAAGATGGGTCGTTTGCGTGTTCTGTAGTGTCCGGTCATCAAGCATCATGAGTCGCAAACGCTGGCTCAGTTGCTTGGCGATCATGGACGATTGCAGCCCACGGTCACGTAGCTGCTGGAGTGCGTTAAATAGATCTTTTGCAGTACCGCCCACTATTATATTGATGAGTTCATCCAGAGCGGCTGCTGGCGCGACGCCAAGAAGTCGTTGTACATCCGCTTCGGTGATATGGTCACTCATGCTTCTGGCCTGATCCAGCAGGCTTATGCTGTCACGAAAGCTACCGTCACCATGTTCAGCAACGAGCTCAAGTGCCGCATCATCAATATTCAGTGTTTCTGATGCGGTGATATCTTTTAGGTGCTGTACGAGCGTGGGAGTGTCGATAGGCTTGAATGAGTAGTGTTGAGTTCTGCTGACAATGGTTTCGGGTAATTTATGTGCTTCGGTTGTCGCCAAGATAAAGATGACATGCTCTGGTGGCTCCTCTAGCGTTTTTAGGAGTGCATTAAAAGCCTCACGGGTGAGCATGTGGACCTCATCTATTATGTAGACTTTGTATTTAGCGGAGGTCGGCAAGATGTGAACTTTATCGCGTAGGTTGCGGATCTCGTCGATACGACGATTACTTGCCGCGTCGATCTCGATGATGTCCAGGTGTATCTGCTCGTCACCATACGCTATCCCGTTCACTTCGTGAGCCAAGATGCGGGCTATGCTCGTTTTACCTACCCCACGAGGGCCAGTCAGCAAGTACGCGTGGCTAATCTTGCCACTTTTGATGGCGTTAGCCAGCGTATCGGTAATGTGTTTTTGGCCCACAATTTCCGATAAACTTTTTGGTCGGTATTTTCGGTACAACGCTTGCGCCATGATTAGTAGTGACTGTAATGAACAGCCATAACCCTCCTTCTTCGTTACCTTAGTATACCGCTTCTCCGCTCGTTATGGCAGGTGCTAATCGTAGTAGTTTTTATCAAGCCCCAACTTTTTGTGAGAGGTCCGTCCTCTCACTTATATATAATATGTTTGAAGAGTTTGCGAGCATGTGATGAGCAAGTGAGAGGACGGACCTCTCTCATCTTGTTTACGATCGAAAGGGGTAATCCCTCCCATGCCAAATTAGGCAGTGCGTCGTACTGCCTTTAGGGGGATAGGCATAAAGAAAAAACATATGGAGTTTTACTCACATATGTTTTTACCTGATGCCGAAAGGGGCAAGCCCCTTTTAAGATTATAGTGCTGCTTCGAGGGCTGCCCATTCGGCAGTTGGATCTTCTTCGGGGACATTGACGCTAACTTGGTCGCCTGGCTTTGCCTTGAAGTATGTAACGCTGGCGAGGAGTACGCGGTATGAATGGTCGCCAACAACTACAAAATAGTGGCCTTCGCGGAGCTCGAGTGTGCCCACGATTTGCCGACGTGCAATCGGACCGATCTGCTTGTAGAGGAATGTTCCGTCATCAGCGATAGTAAGCTTGAGGATGTCGCCCTGAACGAGCTTTGACTTACTAGCGTAGTTTGCTGGAACTGGGTATGTCTTGCCGTCTGAACCAACCATGTTTTGGCCGTCAAAAACACCCTCGATAATTTTGCCGAGGTTTTCGTCTTTTGAGTGTGATAGCACCATAGGGTCATCACCTACCAAGCTGATCAGTAGCTCTTTTGCTGCTGCCAAACTTGTCTCAGCCTCCTGGATGAGGCTTCTCATTCTCTTTATTTGTTTCTCCGGTACGTCCGCCATTTTTGTGTCTCTTTTCAGTCTCTATAATAGTAGAATTGTTTGCTACTTTATACGCTAAAACTATCATGATAACTTTATTGTGTCAAAGAATATCCTCACAAACTGTGGAAAAGTG
>CAYJDY010000002.1:30123-56184 GCA_964369045.1 uncultured Candidatus Saccharibacteria bacterium | reverse complement strand
TAACAATCATGGCAGACAAAAAAACCAAAGCAGAAAAACAACCGAAAGAAATGGCTGCAGAGTCCGGAAAAGATAAAGCGCTTGGCCTAGCTCTCGATACGATCGAAAAACAATTTGGCAAAGGCTCTATCATGAAAATGGGTGATAGCTATACGCAAAAAGTAGAGTGTATCCCGACTGGAAGCCTGTCACTCGATATCGCTTTGGGTGGTGGTATTCCTAAGGGTCGTGTGATTGAAATTTATGGGCCAGAGTCCAGTGGTAAAACTACGCTAACTCTACACGCTATTGCCGAGATTCAACGCCAAGGCGGCACAGCAGCATTTATCGATGCAGAGCACGCGCTTGACCCAGCATATGCAAAGCGGATTGGTGTTGACGTAGAGAACCTACTACTCAGCCAGCCAGATAACGGCGAACAAGCACTCGAGATTGTCGAGACACTTGTGCGCAGTAACGCTGTTGACTTGATTGTCGTTGACTCTGTTGCAGCACTAGTACCACGAGCAGAAATCGAAGGTGATATGGGCGATAGTCATATGGGGCTTCAGGCACGGCTCATGAGCCAAGCGCTTCGAAAACTCACTGGTGTCATTAGTCGATCAAAAGGTACCGTTATCTTTATCAACCAGATCCGTATGAAGATTGGTGTGATGTTCGGCAATCCCGAGACAACAACTGGTGGTAATGCGCTCAAGTTCTACGCGTCAGTCCGAATGGACATCCGCCGTATTGCACAGATCAAGCAGGGTGACGCCATTATCGGCAACCGTACTCGAGTGAAAGTGGTTAAGAACAAGATTGCGCCACCTTTCCGGCAAGCAGAGTTTGACATCATGTACAACCAAGGTATCTCACGCAGTGGTGATGTACTCGACTTAGCTGTCGATCATGATATCGTCGAAAAGTCAGGTGCTTGGTTCGCCTATAATGATGGGAAGATTGGGCAAGGACGAGAAGCCACCAAGAAGTATCTCGAGGAAAATCCCAAAGTCCTCGATGAGCTAGCCAAAAAAGTGACTGACGCAGTAGCCAAAGAAGCTTAAACTTTAGAGCAGTAATCATTAACCTTAGGAGAAATCCAAAATGAATACAGAAATCTTGCCATCAAGTACACCTGAATTGCCACCAGAGCAGGATACCGAGCCGACTGTTCGACACGAAGATGTCTATCCTCCACCACAGCCTGGAGAACCAGCTCCCAAGAGAGAAGATATAGACGAAGGCGACTTAGGATATAATTAGTCCATGAAACGAGCAGTTATATTGCATGGTACCAGTGGAAACCCAGAAGATTGCTGGTTACCATGGGTAAAAAAAGAGCTAGAGAGCCAAGGCTACCAGGTGTTTAGCCCGCTACTGCCGGATAATAGCGTTCCCAACTGGGAGACGTACGAAACATTTCTTAAAGGGGCTGATTGGGATTTCGCTGATAATATTATCGTCGGTCATTCCTCGGGCGCGACCACGGCGCTGAACCTACTCAGTAGCGATTGGTTCCGGCACGTCAAAGCCACAGTTCTAGTCGGCACCTTTCTAAACGAAAAACTGTTACCTGGTGTAAGTTGGTACGTTCCTGGTCAATTTGATGCACTTTTTTTGGATGAATATAACCCAGAATTACTGAAGCAAAAGTCTGACCACTTTTACTTTTTGCATGGCGATAACGATCCGTACTGCGATATCGATGACGCGAAAGAACTGTGCGCACGGCTAGATGGTACATTCATCGAGGTACCAAATGGACACCATCTGGGCGACTCCTCTGGCTTTAGTGAGTTGCCGATGCTGATGGATGCACTCAAGTCCGACAAAATAGTCTAATGAAAATCACGGATATAAAGCAACAGGTTAAAACGCAAGGGCGCTATTCGATATTTGTTGATGGCAAGTTTTCATTTGGGCTTGGCGAGTCAGCGCTCATGCAGAGTGGTATTCGTATTGGCAAAGAGCTGGATATTGCAGAGCTCGATGAGCTCAAAAGTACTGCCAAGATAGACAAGGCCTACAATAGGGCGCTTGGGCTCATAGCTCGGCGCCCCCGAAGTGAGTGGGAAATCCGGGATTATCTGAAGCGAAAAGAGTACGACCCGGAGCTCATCGATATGCTCGTCGAGCGGTTATATAATTCGCGGTGGTTAGACGACCAGGATTTTGCACGCAAATGGGTAGATAATCGTCGACTCCTTAAGGCGACGAGTAAACGACGCCTTACCCAGGAACTAAAAGCCAAGCGGGTCAGTGACGACGTTATCTCATTGGTTTTAGCGGAAGACGAGACTGACGAGGTACAGATCTTACGCGAACTTATAGCCCGAAAACAAAAGCAATCGCGCTACCAAGACAACGAAAAACTCATTGCTTACCTGATTCGGCAAGGATTCAATTATGGCGATGTAAAAGAGGCCCTAAAAAGCGAAGAGTAGAAGCTACGCTGCAATAACTGGGTTGAGGCTTGGGCCAGTGGCTGGTTCTGCCTTGAGAGGTTGTAGCAATTCTTTGATGATAATTTTCTTGTTGGTTATCTCGACAATTTGAGTTCTATCAACGCTCAGTGTGCCACCTGTCAAACTTTTGACTATAGACTGGCTGACGTACAGTTTTTTGATGATCATACTCTCGGGCTCGATTGCGTAGTCAGAAACCTTGCCAATTCGTTTTTTCTTTGTGGTGACTACCGTCTTGCCGATAACGTCGAATCCAAGATTAATGGTTTTGGAAAGCCGAATCAGGTCTTCTGGCTCGCTCAGGTCACTATGGTCATCAACGACAAGCCCTGCGGGCAACACGTCGCGGATATCTTGGGTGACCAGTACCAGATGCTTCTTTTTATCAAAAGAATCTGTACAGTGGAACCCCTCGATCTTTAAGTTATTGGGGTTAATGATTGCCGCATACGATAGCGCAACCTGTCGACCAGTTCGGAGACTCATAACAGGGCGATCGATAATCATTTTGCTGAGCACTAACATGAGCTTAAGTATACACGAATCTACTGTACTGAGATTCGCAGATGCGCTTGTGTTTATTCAGAAAATGTTTTGCAATATACATTTATTGTCGTATATTAGCAAGTACCATGAACAAGGCAATTGGAGGTATTGCGCTCGTCATAGGACTAATATTAGTTCCCCTCTCTTCCCGTGTGTCTGCCTCGAGCAATTTCGTTATCTCTGAGTTACAAGCAGGTAGTAAAACTTCCGCCAGCGAAGAATTCATCCAGATAACAAACCAATCGGCAGACACTATTGATATTACTGGCTGGAGACTTGAATACTTTTCTGCAAACCCAAAGAACTTCAGCACTCCTGCTCGAACCATCACGCTCAGCGGGAAAGTGCAGGGTAAAGAGGACTTCATTGTCGCCAGCACAAACTACAAACCTGAGGCTGATGCATGGTTTGCGCCTACGCTTGCTGCCAGCGGTGGACATGTACGGTTAGTACGAGGAAGTAATTCAATACCTATTATTCTGGACCTGGTCGGATGGGGTACGGCCGTTAATCCCGAGGGCACAGCGATCAAAGCCCCAGGCCCGGGCGAAATTCTGGAACGAAGTGTAAACAAGGCCAACGATTACGTGGACACGGATAATAACCTGGCAGATTTTGCTGGTGATGTTACACAACTTGGAATATCCGAAGACGTAGGCAACAGTAATGTAACTATTAGTGAATTACTACCCAACCCGGCTAGCCCTATATCAGATTCCATTGGTGAATTCATCGAATTATATAACCCTAGTGATAGTCTAGTCCTACTGAAAGGGTGCAAACTTTTGAGTGGCGCCAGCCTCAGTCATTCCTTCGTTTTCAAGGATCAGGTACTGAAACCTGGATATACTGCATTCTACGTCCCCGAAACGCACCTTGCATTATCGAACAGTGGAGGTAAGGTGCAATTTCAGTCGCCGACTGGTCAGGTAATCGCAGAGTCGGCAGCATATGGAACGGCGCCGGATGGACAGTCCTGGGTCTGGGATGGAGGCGCGTGGGCGTGGTCAGTATCGCCCACCCCTAACGCAGAAAATAATGTGGTTTTGGCAGCCGAAAAGCTGTCGACTAACGTTAAAACAGCAAAAACTGCTAAAAAGACTTCGCTCAAGAAAACAAAGGCAACAACTGGAAAAGTCAAAGGACTATCGACTGCAGGTTCCACAAAAGCAGATACGGAAGAGACTCCTCCTGCGCCCATGCACGGCGCGGTACTTGCAGGGGTGGGTAGCCTCGCGATACTATACGGTATATATGAATACCGCCAAGACATTGCAAATACATTCCGAAAGCTACGTAGCAACCGAAGAAATCGGGCGTAAGCTCGGCAAAAATCTGAAGGGTGGTGAAATTATCGAGCTTATCAGTGACCTTGGTGGGGGCAAAACAACGCTTGTCCGCGGTATTGCCCGTGGTGCAGGCAGTGCCGATAAAGTATCGAGCCCAACGTTTACCGTCAGCAAAGAGTACCAGGCAGGTAAGTTGCGCATAGCTCACTATGATTTCTATCGGTTGAATGACCCCGGTATTTTGGCGCATGAGTTGGCCGAAACACTTGAGGATAAAACGACGGTGGTGATTATTGAGTGGGCAGACATTGTAGCCGATATTTTGCCAACAGACAGATTGACGATTCATATTCAAACAAAGGGCGAGTCGGACAGACTGCTCGAAATCACAACCACGCAGGTAACAAAATATATGACAGCAGGGCTGACAATATGAATATAATTACATTACGTACCGATAAACCCGAAGCTGAGATTGGGTTATATCAAGACTTGCAAAAGAAAGATTACATTTCTTGGGAGGCACATCGTCATCTTGCCGAGACTCTGCATGCAAAACTGCGCGACTTACTGCAATCGAATATACTAGAATGGAACGACGTGGACGCAATTGTCTGTTATCAAGGTCCGGGTAGCTTTACGGGGCTTCGCATTGGTCTGACAGTCGCGAATACACTTGCGAGCGGACTGGACGTGCCTATTTATGCAACAACGGGCGACGCGTGGATTAAAGATGGAATTGAGCAAATACTAAACGGGAATGGGAAAAAAGTAGTTCTGCCCGAGTATGGACAGCCTGTTCATATCACTCAACCCCGCAAATAGGCTGTTAGAAAAGCTTGACAAGGTAGTTATGGTTAAATATTCTTAAGGTAAGCAATTTTAAAAAAAAAGGACAAAACAAAAATGAAAAATAGAAAATTACTGTTCGTAGGGTTCGCCCTGGCAGCTGGTGTATTTCTGCGTGGAGGCCACGCCTTTGCAGCCACCAAAACATGGGACGGTGGCGGTTCGGATAATAAGTTCAGTACAGCAGCAAACTGGAATGGTGACGCAATTCCATCCAGCGGCGACACCTTAGTGTTCCCAGCCTCGGCTGCACCAACCGATTATTCAGAGTCACTAGATGCGGACATAACAGACCTCTCAGTGCCGGGCATAACATTTTCTGGTGACTCAGGTTCATCATGCGATAGTGCATATAAGTATTATCGAATTACATCAGGCTCGCTGATACTCAATGGGGCAATCGATATATCTGGTGCCACCGGGAATTGTTGGGGCACTGTATCTCTGCCTAATCTTGCACTTGCTGGTGACAGCACCGTAAGTACAACACCAGGTTATCTCTACCTTCAGATTGGAGAACTAGGCCAAACATTTGCTATGGGCGCTCATGGCCTTACTACGGCTACATCAATGGGTATTACTGCAAATATAACTGGAAGTGGAACACTGACGGCCGCTAATGGTATTAGCCTGGATGGTGACAATAGTGGTTACACGGGCCCTATATCGGTGCTTTCCGGTGTACTTAGCGTCTCTGGTTCTGCAAACCTTGGTGTAGCTGATTTAACACTTCCTGATGGTGTCAGTTTGTCAATCTTAAACTATGGCGCTGATTCCACGATAGCAAATAATATTACGTTAACGGGCAGCGGGGCTACGCAGTCACCTAAGTTAATGTATGGCGGTTCACAGGGTGGATGCGGTGATGGTTCTTATACGATCACACTGTCTGGTACAGTTACGTTGAGTAATGACGTTGAAGTCGCAGGCTACTGTTATACGACACTTAATGTCCAGAACCCACAACTTAATGGACATACTATGACGCTAGAAGCCGGATCAACCGGGACGCTTAAGGTTGGAGGGACTGCTCAAACCCCAACCTACCAGGACACAACGATTACCGACAGCCTTCCTGGCCAGGATCTATTCGTAAGTGCATTTGAGCGAAAAATCCTGAATGGCGTACGGGGTGCGGTAGATGTATATAAAAACGGTATCCTAGCTGGTACTGGAACGGCAGGCACAATTACTATTCACACCGGTGGAATCTTGGCTCCGGGACTGAGCCCCGGCTGTCTTACTTCTGGAAACCTGGCCATTGACGGAGGAATATATCGTGCGGAACTTGGCGGAACAACCGCATGTACTGGCTACGACCAGATGAAAATCACAGGCACAGTCACGCTCACCAACGAACCTGTCTTAGAGCTTTCTCGCTACAATAATTACAAGCCAAAAGCAGGCACTACCTATACCATCATTGATAACGATGTTGCAGAAGCGATCTCCGGTACCTTTAAAGGTATGGCAGAGGGTGCAACATTCAAAGTCGATGGCTATGTGTACAAGATTAGCTATGTAGGTGGAAGTGGTAACGATGTTGTCATAACAGTCGTGTCTGTTCCATCTATCCCAGACACCGGGATCGCGCTAATAAAGAGCAATCCTCTTGCAACACTCATTGGTGCTTCAGTAGCTGCTGGTGCAATCGTGTTGATGTCACGCCGAATGAAGCCTGCTACCAAGCGAGCTCGACGATAATTTAAACCAAAAAAACAAACAAAACCCCAAAAAACAAAAACATGTCCACTGCACGAATAACACTCGATAACCCTGCCTTTGCTGGTCGCCTGCGCGACTTTGGTAGAGGTACGCCTTTCGCGCATACTCCGGTTCGGCAACAGCAGGTAGTTATTAGTGATGTCCGTAGTCGTGTGAATAGACAGACTGTGAACGTTCAGCCAGCAAAAGCTCGCACCTCTCGCTCCGAGGTATTGCAACGCAGTATCACCCAGGCCCCTCAAATTGCCAAAACTGCGCCTCGGCAATCTGCTTACAGTGCAACTCAGAAATTGATGTTTGCCATGGCGAGCTTTGTGTTCCTGGCAGGTGTTGGAGTAGCATTTATGGGCTTCCGCACCAACAAACACGTCGAGGCGCAAGTCAGTGCTGTTACGCAACAAAGTGATGACCAAGACAAAATATCAGAAGACAAGCCAAGCGACGCAGTGCTAGGTAGCTACAAAGTAGATCCTACCCTGCCAAGATTCATCAAGATTTCAAAACTTGGCGTCAAGGCTCGGGTTACTCGCCAAGGTGTCGACAAGACGGGCGCACTCAAGGCTCCAGGCAATGTACATAATGCCGGCTGGTATGAGAACAGTAGTAAGCCCGGTGAAGGTGGCGCTGTCCTGCTGGACGGTCACGTTGCTGGCCCAACCCAACATGGTGTTTTCTATGATATCAAAAACCTCGTTGCTGGTGACCTGCTAGAAATCGAACGGGGCGACGGAACGATCTTTACCTACAAAGTCGTCAAAAGCAAGACAGCCGCAGTCGATAAAGTCGACATGTCAGACGCATTACTATCTGCCGTGCCAGGTAAAGCAGGGCTCAACCTTATTACATGCACCGGAAAATACAACGCCCAAAAAGGTTCGTACGATCAACGCATTATTGTCTTTGCCGTACAACAATAACCACTCTGTATGAATTTTCCAACAAGGCAGATAATTATTGCATAATATGTAAATATAACGGCGTTTTGGTCGAGTGTTTGTGCTATCCTATATTTAGGATTTTACGTTAATAGGTCCGATGTCCAAATACTACAAACAATTTTGATTTAACAGATACAACATAGGCTAAAGAAGTGATAGTGATGCCGGTTGCACTGAAGATATAGAAAGGAAAACCATGGATCCAATTACCATTGTTCTAGCAGTGGCAGGTATTGGTATTGGCTTTGGCGCCAGTACAACAATTACAAAAAAGAAGCTAGGTACCGCACAGGATGCAGCCGAGAAAGAATTAAAAAAGGCTCGCAAAGAGGCAGATAAACAACTCAGTGAAGCCCGCGAGGAAGCCCTCAAAGTAGCCGAAACAGCCCGCAAGGACGAGCAAACACGTCGCCGTGAAATCAAAGATATTGAACAACGACTATTAGAGCGCCAGGAATCACTCGACAAAAAACTCGACCAACTTGATAAAAGAAGCGAGGCACTTCGAAAGGGTGAAGACGAAGTCGAGGAACTCAAGGGCGAGATCCGCGATATCCGACGCAAACAGCAAGAAAAGCTCGAGAAAGTTGCCAAACTAACGCGTGATGATGCTGCTGAGAAGCTTATCAAAATGACGGAACGTGACATCAAGAATGATCTAACAGGACTCATCGCCAAACTTCAGAACGAGGCAAAAGATACAGCCGACGAACGTGCCGCCGTGATCATCACTTCCGCGATGGAGCGAATGGCAAGTGAGGTGACTGCAGAACGGACCGTTACTGCAGTCAAGTTAGAAGACGAAGAGATGAAGGGTCGGATCATCGGTAAAGAGGGTCGCAACATCCAAGCCTTGCAACGTGCAACAGGTGTCGACATCATGGTGGACGATACGCCAGGTATGATCATCCTTAGCTCGTTCGACCCTGTTCGCCGAGAAATTGCCCGTGTAGCACTCGAGATGTTACTCAAAGACGGCCGTGTACATCCTGGACGAATCGAAGAGATAGTCGAGAAAGCTCAAAAGACAGTTCAGAAGGACGTCGTCAGGGCCGGTGAAGATGCTGCACGTGAAGTTGGTGTTATTGGCATTCCAAAAGACGTATTACAGCTCCTTGGTGAACTAAAATATCGCACAAGCTATGGTCAGAACGTGCTTAGACATTCAACAGAAATGGCACACATCGCCGGTGTTATAGCCGAAGAGGTTGGCGCAGATGTGCGAATCGCCAAGTATGCAGCACTTGTTCATGATCTTGGCAAAGCACTCACCCACAAGGTAGAAGGCAAGCACCACCATATTAGCGGGGAAGTCTTACGTAAGTACGGTGCCCCAGAAGCGGTGGCTTTGGCCGCCGAGCAACATCATGATGATGTCGAAGCAACTAGTGTGGAAGCGATCATTGTGCGTGTTGTTGATGCCATTAGTGCCTCACGGCCAGGTGCCCGAAATATCAGCGCCGAAAACTTTGGCGAACGAATGAAAGAACTCGAAAACATTGCCAATGGATTCGATGGCATCGAGAAGTCATATGCGATAAGTGCCGGGCGCGAAGTTCGTGTCTTTGTGCGACCGCAGAATGTCGATGATCTATCTGCAATACGACTTGCTAGAGACATTGCTAACAAGATTGAGAGCACCATGCAATATCCAGGAACTATCAAAGTAAACGTCATCCGCGAGACTCGAGCGATCGAGTTCGCTAAATAGCTATGACTAACCTCGATATACCAGAACCGCCAAAACTAAGTCGACAATTAGTATGGATAGCGGTGGTTCTGGTAGTCTTGGGGGTTTTGGCTGTTATTTTTGCGAAGGTCATTGTTGCGTTCATTATTTTTCTGCTCGGTGCCATCATGGGCGTCGGTTCGCAGGTTATCAAAAACCGCCCTCTAGAGTAAGTAACTTCTTTGTCATAGTGCGGTAGACTTTGCTAAACTATTACGTATATGCTTAACGTTCTATTATCGCGGATCCGACTCAGTTGGTACTTTGTCATATTCTTTGTTATTTATTTTATCTTAGCCATGGTGTTGCCGCGCCAGGATTTTGGCAGTAGTGCCTTAACTCTCTTTTCAGTGAACTCGTTCCTGTACGGTTTTTATATTTCGCCAATACTCGCTGCACAGAAAGCTCGTATCGAAGATCTGCATCGTATTGTACGATCCGAAGCAAACGCTTTGTTTGCTATGGTGTTGAGCACCAAAGATCTACCAGAGGATCTACGCAACAAACTTCAAGACATGTTTATAACCTATGCTCAGAGCAATGCCAGGCGGCACTACAAAGTTGCTGAAGTAGCTTACGAAAGACTCATAACATTTTGCATTGGCTACAAAGGCAAAGAAAAAGACAAGGTCGAGAAGTTGCTTGGTAGTCTTGTAGCGAACCAGCAAAATCGCACCATGTTATCTATGCAGATGAACAACAAAGTATTTAGTAACGAGTGGATGATCATATTGATGCTCTTTTCTATCACCCTATCATTCATCTTACTGCTCGATACAGGGGACCGGATCGTGCTACGTGTAGTTACCGCTCTACTGTGCACTGGTCTTACCATGCTCCTAGTCATCCTGGCCAAGCTCAGTACACTGACCCACAAGAAAGCACGCCAAATCTGGCAGCCCTTCGAAAAGCTACTGAGTAGTCACTTCTACCGTTTAGACTAGTCAGCTATACTTATATGTATGAAGCTAACTAAATTTACTCATTCTTGTGTACTCATACAGCACCAAGCAACGTCAGTATTATTCGACCCAGGTATATTCAGCTGGAATAGTGGGCTCGTCGATGTCGAAGCCCTGCCACAGCTTGATTTTATCGTTGTCTCACATAAACATGGTGACCATATGGCAGAGCCATTTGTTCGTGCACTCATTTCACGTTTTCCTGATGTACAGTGGATCGCCCCGTCAGATGCCCACGAAGACTTAAAATCATGGGGTGTGACAAATATCACAAACCAGTCAACAGGACCGATCGATGTTATGGAAGTTGATCACGCGCCCGTGGAGCCATTTGGAGTTCAGGTAAAAAATCTCGTTATTAACTGGAAGGGGTGCGTAACCTTTCCTGGCGACTCACTCGATATTGACGCATCACAGCCAGTACTACTTTTGCCTATTCAGGCACCCTGGGGAACAACGGTACATGCACTCAAACTTGCAGATCAGCTAAAGCCCAAATACGTTCTACCGGTGCACGACTGGATGTGGAATGAAGCCTGGCGTCAAGATTGCTATAACCGCTTTGATGCAGTCTTGTCGCCAACAGGTACTACCTTCTTACGTCCAAAAGATGGCGAAGTCATCGAGATTACTGTATAACATTAGAAATGGCAAGTGCAGAAAATTTACCAGAACGTTATTTGCCGCAACTCTCTGGTCTTATAATTCCAGATGAGTTCTACGATGACCTAGAAAAAAGTCGAGATGAAGCACTAGTTGGATTAGTCCCTGACATAGGGAGGGCGGCAGCCTTAGCTCAACATACTTGGCCAAAGTCTATTCATGAGTTCACGCAAGAGGATGCCAAAACTCTAATCAGGACGAAACTTATTACTCCAGGTAATGCCGGTGCTTGCCTGAGTATAACAGTCAACCGTCGACTTACAGGCGCGGCAGCTAGTGATCCGCAGATAGACATCTATGATTATGTATTACCTGCTTCATTCTCTACGCTTGGGTTTGCGCATAGCCATGTCAGCAAGGCAGCAGGCGGCAACGCGTTGCAGATTACGAGTGCTACGGGGCCCGTGCTTCAGAAAAAGGATTACACCGTAACTGAACGGTCTGGTAGCAGATATGCAGTTCCTTGGCTCGGGAGTATGGATAAAACAAAACAAACACCAGCACAAGCAGCTAGAATAGGTAGTGTTGCAGAGGCGCTTAGTGGTTGGCTCCAACTCCTTAGTGTGGCTTCATACGAGTCACGTCCATCAAGAGGAATTTAACACTGTACGAACACTGATTAACAGGGTATAATACGCAAGTTATTCTCAGCTATAGTGCTTAACAATTACTATTTGTCCTAAAGCCATAAAAAGAGAGGATTCTTTTTATGGAGGGCTTGCTGGCCGTATGTGTTACTAAAGGGTTTTCAGATGGCTGTGCCTTTTGAAAGCCCAGAGTAACACATACTTACACAGCAAGCCCCGGGGTGTGGCGCAGTTGGCAAGCGCGCGCGGTTTGGGACCGCGAGGTCGAAGGTTCGAGTCCTTTCACCCCGACCAAATAAAACAGACCTCTTCGGAGGTCTTTTTTATTTGCCCATGATGACGGACTTGGTTCTTCGACTCGACGGGTTGCTGGCAATAGTCGAAGGTACGGTCAGCAAGCCCGTCCGCAGGAATTTATTCCGAGGACGGGTGTAGTCGTGCGCTGTCCTTTCACCCCGACCAGCCGTTGCAATTTGCCTTAACTATCCTTATCATTATGCTAAAGGTAAAAATAAACATGCCAGAAGAAAACTTGCAATCCAGTCCTCAGAGCCAATCGGAGCCCGCGCCACCTGCAAGGATTGATGCGACTAATCCACACGCTCCACAATCAGCACCTGTAGTTCCGCAACAACAGGTAAGTGTGAGTGGTCAGCCCAGCCAAGCGTCAACGCCCGGCCCCGTCACTTTACCTGTTCAGCTAACTGCACATAAATCTTCAAAGTGGCGGTACCTCTTTATCGTGTTGGGAATATTGCAGTTCTTGGGTGTTGCTGTCTACTTCATAATTATGAATGGTATTTCTGGCCAACCAGGTTCAGAATTTATAGTTCTTGCTCTTGCTGTTACTTTCGTGCCTGTCATGGGTTTGGTGGCACTAATTAACCTTATCGGACTTCCAATTTATCTGAGGAAACATAAGCCCGAGGGGCGAGGGTTAGTTCTTGCAGTCGTTTCTCTCGTTATCTCGATTGGCCTTGTTCTATCTGGAATTTTTGGCGTCTCTATCTGGCGAATGGCGGGCACAAATTATCAGAGTAGAAGTTCTGAATTATCAAAAAAGAATGAACAAAAAGAGAAACAATTCCTAGCTGACAATGCGAAACCAGAAATAACCAAAGAAGAAGCAGTTGCATTACTTAACACATGTAAGCTAAAAGGTTTTTACTATACGAACCAAACTAATAAAACGTACCCTGCAAATGGTGGATGGGGTGAACTATCTACTACGGGAGTAGTTCTTACGAAAGTGGATGGAAAGCCATACAGGATAAGCATTGCCGACAAACTAATTCCTGAATTAGTACCTATTGCCCGTACGGCGCAAACAACTTGTGGTGACCCGCAATTCTGGCACGACGGCACATACGAGCAGTACAAAGACGGTAAGTGGTACTTTAAGAGTGAAGTCGTGAATGATACTCGGTCGGGAAAAACCAAGGAAGAGGCAATAAGCTTTATGCAAAATTGCAAGGCAGACTATTTCGTCGGCTATACAGACCTAAGTTTAGTGAAGGACGCTAGTACCAAAACCTGGTTGAAGAAGGCAGAAGAATCAACCTCGGGCATTGAAATATCGGAGAGCGCACCGAAGTCATATGTGTTTGCTTCTAAGTCAATGACCGTATCCTTGCAGGACACTGCCAGGCAATTTCGGCAATCTTGTTACAGTAAAAAGAAATTGTATGTAACAGTAGATGACTGGATCGAGACAGAATACCCGATTGGTACCTGGAAAAGGGTAAAACAGTAAACATAAACAACTAATCATAATTGACAAAAATAAACAAAAAAGTTATAGTATGCTCTAAAGTTTTAAGTAATATTTTGTAGTTCATGAATCCTCTTAAAGACATCCCACGGCATGTTATCGAACCCGGAGCGGAAGTGCTCAACGGTGTTTTTCTAGCACGTGCAGGAATCGTAGTTGATATTGACGAGAATCCCGGGCCTTATGAAGTAGTTCTGGCTGATATTGACGTGCGACTATCGAGACCGGACGATTGGGTCGACCAAGAAGTAACACTGCTCGATACACTTTGGGCAGTAAACGAGTCTGCAAATAAGTTTGCGCCGTTCAACAGAATTGGCTATGCGGAAGTACTTAAGGAAGAGGCAACCAGGCGTGGAATAGACAGAGTGAGCCCAGAGCATCATATAGGATTATCAACATTTATTGCCGAACAAACGGGTGACTTTACTCGACCAATTGGCGGTATTTGTCATGAACATTCACTGCTGAGTGCAGCCATGATCAGGCTACTGCAACTGCGTGGCGACATTGATGAGGGTGACGTTGATGTTCGTCGCAGAACTAATCATCCTGATGAACATACTGTAGTCGAGCTGACGCTGGATGGTGAGTGGTATCAAATCGATTGGCCAACAGGTGTCATTGCTCCTAGGCGTCGCCTGCAGTTATAATCGCCATCTTTTGGACTTTAAGATTGGGGGTTAAACTCGTTTGTTGCCTCTGCAACCCACGCGTATTTATCTGCGACGTAGCTGAGTGATTGTCCGTCACGATAAAGCTGTTTGTCGACCATCTGATCTGGGTCACCACCTGGCCAAATTCGCCACGAGTCATTGTCGATTACATCTGCAACTACGAGGCGACCATCCTGTGTCATGCCACATTCGATTTTCATATCCACCAGTGTTACATCCTGGTCCGCCCACGCTGCCTCGAGTACCTCAAAAGTGTCTGTGGCAATTCGTGCGAGCATTTCTTGCTGTATTCTCGTAAGGGCAAAAGGCGATTCTTCCATAGGCACAGTGTCCTCAAGCGACCACTCAGTTACTGGCTCACTGGCTTTGTAGCGACTGACAACATCATTCTCGAAGTCGAAATGAAGGAGCGGGTCGTGTAATGGGTCGTCTTTGGCAAACATCTCGAACTTAACTCGGTCGAACTTACTACGTGGCTCGGTGAGGGGATCTCGCTTGAGGTATGAGCCAAAGGCTACGCGTCGTGTTACAAGTTCGATAGGAATCATATCAACCTGCTTTGCCCTGAATGTAGTGGCGTCGACTTGGTCGACGAAATGTGTTGGAATGCCGGCCCGTTCGAGTAGTTTAAAACAGTTACTGGTAGTCTGGGTGGCTAATGCGGCCTTGCCATCAATGGTGTCACGACGTTCACCATCGCCTGCTGTAATATCGTCTTTGCTCACAATTAAAACTTCGTCTGTACCTGGAACTGACCAAACAACCTTTGTCTTGCCTTCTGCTAGAGCTGTTGCCTGCGGATACTGTTCTCTGTCTACCATCGACTCCTCCTATATGTTTATAAAAGGATAGGTTTAACCGAACTCTAATGCAAGCTTAAGCTTTTTGTCTTTATTGCCATAAGGAATTCTGCAAAGTACAATCGTAGCAATGACAAAAGATACAAAAACTGAAAGTAACTTACAAAAGTTTGAGGGAAGGGTAGCTAGGACCGAAAAGGCAGCAGAGCACGCTGCAATGGGTGTCGGCAGAACATTTACCAACCGAAGACGATTTAATAGATTCTTACGCATCTTAGGCCCGGGGCTTATTACTGGTGCGGCCGATGATGACCCGTCGGGCATTGCAACGTATTCACAAGCTGGTGCAGGGTTTGGTTATGGACTACTGTGGGCTTTTCCATTGATGTATCCACTACTACTCGCCGTTCAGGAATCGTGCGCCCGTATCGGTGCCGTTACTGGCAAAGGGCTGGCAGCTGTACTAAAAGATAATTACAGTCGAAAACTGCTGTATTTTGCAGTCGCACTGGTTGTCGTAGCCAACACCATTAATATTGGTGCAGATATCGGGGCAATGGCAGCTGCTATGAACTTGATCATCCCAATCCCGCTAGCGTTCTGGGCCGTATTCTTTGCACTTTTAGTCATAACGCTCGAAGTACTCGTTAACTACAAGAACTACGCCAAGATACTAAAGTGGCTGGCAATCTCGCTATTCGCCTATCCGATCACAGCGTTCCTGATTGGTCAACCATGGGGTGAGATACTTAAGAGCACGTTTACACTACCCCAGCACCTAGGATTCAATATGATATACATTATTGTCGGTATGCTGGGTACAACCATCTCGCCGTACCTGTTCTTCTGGGATACCTCAGAGGTAGTTGAGGGTGAGATAGAGTCACATCGACTGACCAAGTCCGGTGCCCCGCCAACAATTAATAAGCATTTTCTTAAAAGTCTGCGGACTGACAATTTGGTTGGTATGACGTTAGCCACGGTGACGGCGTGGTTCATCGTAATAGTCTGCGCGTCGGTACTTTATAACAGTGGCACCACAGAGATTAATACGGCTGCAGATGCTGCTAAAGCCTTGCAGCCTCTCGTACATAACTTCCCAAATGCTGGACTGATCGCCAAGCTCATCTTCTCGGTTGGGATAATCGGCATCGGTTTGTTAGCCGTACCAGTACTCGCCGGCTCCTCGTCGTATGCTATTTGCGAGGCTGCAGGATGGAAAGAAGGACTGCACTATCGTTATAAAAAAGCTCGAACTTTCTATGCTGTAATTGCTGGGGCAACATTGATTGGTCTGCTTATTAACTTCCTGGGCATCAATCCGATCAAGGCGCTTATCTTTACGGCCGTGTTTAATGGGATCGCATCTATCCCGCTATTATTTTTAATAGCCAGAGTGGGCAATAGCCAAAAGATTATGGGACAGTACAAGAATAGCCACCTGTCTAACACCTTTGTTCGTTTGGCGTTTGCAGTAATGACAATAGCCGTTATGGTTCTATTTTATGCTGTCTTCACTGGCAAGGCATAAGAACTGATGACATTCGTTGTGGTTATGACATAAATTAGTCTAAATTAGCAAAAGCATTGTTATACTGTAGTTACAATAAGCATTTTAAGGGTGGGGAATAGAGGAGACCAAATGAAAAAAATACTAACCTTTGTAGCGTCTGCAGCATTTGCTACTTTAGTGATGGTTGGGGTAGCAACTATTTTACCGCGTACCGCTCGGGCAGAGGGATCGACAACGTCAAATAGTTCATCAACTACCAAAGAGAAAACCTACACATATGTTGCTCAGCCCAATGACACGTATAGTCAGATGGCACGCAAAGCCATACAAACATACGGTATTAATAACAAGGTAAAACTGAGTCAAGCAGAGATAATCGCAGCTGAGACTAGCCTTACTATTGCTGGCGGATCTCCAGAACTAGTCATTGGTCAGACTGTGGTTATTAAAGAGTCAGCAGTGAAAGATGCCGTTACGAACGCCCAGAAACTTACGCCAGCACAAGAGTCAGCATGGAATGTTTACGTTGCTGGAGTCAATTTTGATACAAGTGGCGTCGGGCAAGCAAAATAGCCACAATTAAGTAATCTAAAATAACTTCTCAACGAAAGCCATTAGCAGTATAATGATTTTAATGGCTAAAAAATTAGACCTCATAGGGTATGTCTATCGGTATAGAGTATTTTTGGCAGTACTAGTTCTGTTGGCTATGCCCGTCGGACTGTTTCTGCTTTACATGCAGTCACCCACCCAGGCGGCCGATAGTGACGAGCCATATTCGATATTTATTGTTGCCGGGCAGTCTAACGCAGAGGGATCGAACGCTTTTCGGTCTGATCTCCCGGCGGGCACGGGCTTTTCTAGCCAGAATCACCCTGCGGATGCTGAAACAGGATTATGGCTCGCTGGTGCTGATGGAAAGGGTCCAGAGGGGCTCGAAGGAATAGCCCAGGTATTTAGCGGACAGAATCCGGCTGGTTGGTACGACTCAAATGATGGTACTGGTAACAAGCTACGTGACCTCACCTATGTCCAGCGCAACGGAACTATTGGATCAGAGGTAGGTTTTGCTCGTGCAGCATACGAAAAGGGTCGTCGTAAGGTAATCATCCTAAAAGTAACTTACGGATTTCAGACACTCGCAAAGTCTACGAGCGTTTTTGTGCCATTCGATTTCAACACGGAATCCGGGCCAACGAAAAGCTATAATCGAATGAAAACTGAGTTTAATTTGCTTACCGAGCAACTCAAAACTCAGAACAAAAAGTACACCGTTGACGGTTTGTTCTGGATACAAGGCGAAACTGACACGCTTCAGGAAAGCTACGCCAGTGCCTACCAAGAAAACTTCACGAAGTTTGTGAACGCTGCGCGCACTGACTTCCAGATGAGTCCATTGTCACATATTGTTGCTGCAAAAATATCGCTCATGAACTGCGTTGAGCTTTCTTACCCTACTACAGGGGACTACTGTGGCTTCCCGTATGCCGGTGGGCTTGAGCCGCTGACGATCGCTCCTATTCCATTCGCCCACCCACTGCAAGGAGCACGGATGCGAAAAGTGCGTGATGCCTTACAGTACGTTGCAGATCACGACCAAGACTCGCCTGTCAAAGTTGATGTAGTAGAAACAGTAGATCTGCCCAGGGGTCGTGACTGGATTCACATGACCACTGCAGCCCAGATCGAGCTAGGCAGGCGGTTTGCAAATATGTACCAACTACCGCTTAGGTATGACAGTGACAGTAGTAAGCTTTCCTCGGCTGCGGATTATGATGGTGATGGTATTTTGAACCCTGATGAAGACACAGGTGACCGAGCGTGTGGCCTTACTACCGGTACTGGCGGGGCTAATTTTAATAATGGAAACCTGGGTGATGATGATTGTGACGGTGATGGATATCCGAATTATCTGGACCGAGTGAATGGAGTGGGCAATGGACTCTAGCCCCAAAATCATACGGCCAGTAAAACTACCAAAGAAAACCTTTGTTTCTGAGTCGAAGAAATGGCTGAAAACGCACCATAAGAGCGTGCTCGCTGCAGTCAGTGTGGTTGTTATTGGTGGCTCACTGCTTGGCATGCATCTGCTCAAGCACCCTAAATCTAACCTAGCATCGAATACTATTACTCTGAACACATCATCCAAAACGCTTGGAAACAGCAATGCTGCATCTCCGAAGAGTGTCAACAACGACAACATCGTTAACTGGACTAAGAGCGTAAGCGCGACAGACAACAGTGTTTCACTGGACGGAACCATCATTGAAGAAATTAAGCCCAACCAGGTTTTCAACGGCAATGTTGATCTGCCAAAAGGTTGGACGGTTGCCTACTCTACTGATGCCTCAAATGTCCCGGCAGAAAGTCGAACCTATAGTGCAACAGCGCCTTCAGATCTGACGCTTGTGCATTACCTAAAAATTACGACTGGTGTTGCCGATGGCTTCAAGCCATACGCCCAAGCCCCCCTGGTGCAGCCATTGGACGCAAAACCACCTCTCTCAGAAAGCCAACGACCACTTGCACCAATTCTTTATAAAGATAAAGTTTTTCAGGTCTTGCGAGCAGTTAAAGCTACCGGCACAAGCTACTCCACAATGGATTGCTTCGACCTGACAACCTATGCCCGTTGTACGCAAGCAACATTCCCAACTTATTTCTCGAGTGGTGGGACAAATACGGCGCCGACTACCCTTGGAACGGGCTCCAGGGATATCAGTACTCCTTATAACATGCAGCATGTCCTCGATGAAGATACAGGTAAACTATATCTTCCAGGCCAGCAACTTAATAACTATGGTGTAACCTGTGTCGACCTGATTAATTTCCAGAACTGTGGTTTTAATGTTTTAGGATCCAGCCCAGCCCCTATAGGAAGCGTTGCCCCCGAAGAACTAGTCAGCAACCCAGTGCTGGTCTCTGGCTTTGTTCGTAACGGCGATAAGATTTATGGGCATGCTAATGATGCCGACAAGACAACCCAAACGGTAGTTTGTTTCGACATAAAAGTTAATGCAATTTGTAGTGGATATACCGCAACAACTACCATGCCAGCCAATATCCCCACCTACGACATTAGTGAGCATAACCAGTCATACAACACCCCTGGTGTGCATGTCATGTCTGGCACTAGGTTGTATTGGAACGTAAACTACCGTGTTGGCAATACGCGACGAGCAGAAATTATCTGGGCATGGACTCCTGATCAGACGACGCAGCGCGACCTTGGAACCAAAATTGCATGTTTTGATGTTGC
This sequence comes from uncultured Candidatus Saccharibacteria bacterium, assembly GCA_964369045.1. Taxonomy (GTDB): domain Bacteria; phylum Patescibacteriota; class Saccharimonadia; order Saccharimonadales; family AWTP1-31; genus CAYJDY01. The sequence goes on along the minus strand of CAYJDY010000002.1, from coordinate 36,429 downwards.
TACTAAGGCAGCATGTGCTGGATGGACACCACCAACCACATTCTATGACTCACCAGGCCTGGAACGACCATACGCCCTCTTTTTGTGGAAGCAAGCCAATAATACAGATTACGGAATATGCCTCTCTGCAGGTATCCAGGTCTCGTTTGATCCCGGTATGAACTGCTATAATCCTCTGACATCGGTAAGGTATAACGGCGGTAATAATATCGGATTTCCTAAATTATTCCCGGCACAATGGCTGCTTGTACCATGGACGATGGGCCAGTACATTACAACGATAACTGACGGCGGCCATACTAAGTCTTACTTCCCAATGTATAAAACTGGCGATAATAACACGTCTAATGCCGCATTAAATGCGACACCGTCGAAGGGTGCAACTATTTGTTTCGACTGGGACACGCAAGATTATTGCTCAGGATTCCCGCCAACGAAGTACTGGCACGACGTGAACAGTGGTTATAGTGGCGATGTTGGCTATGCCTATGACGGGTCTTGTATGTGGGCAGTAGGCTACACTGGCTACATATGGGCTTTTAACGCTAAAACAGGCGAGACGCCGTGTCGTGTAGCCAGGACTAAATACACGGCTTCATTCAACGCAAATGACTTCTATTGTGATGCTACGAACCGAGCTTTCCACTGGGGCAAGGCACGGCTATCGAAGAGCAGTATGTATAACTTCGAGAGTTTTGGCCTGACAATTAAAAATGCCGACGGTAGTGTAGCCAAAGTGACGAACCTCAAAGATAATGACCAGACGCTTGACCTCTCCGACATCCCATATGACGCTAATAATCCGCTGACAGTAGAGGTAAACTCGACCGTATACAATACCAGCCCGTGGGCAAATAATGCTCTGCCGTTTATTGACCTTGTGGCGAACGCTAGTGATTTCTCAAACGGTCAGCCGGCCAGTGATGACGTGGAGTATTGTTACCAGACAAAGGTAAAAGACCAATGTGACACCTCGCTTGTTCAGACAGCATCGGATGTACTTATAAAAACACCAACCGATACTATTGCCTCTGGTGGCACCAAGACTATGCCCGTGGTGCAACCCTCGGACGTACAATGCTTTAAAGATCTGAAGGTGAGCGTTTCGAGTAGCGCCAGTCAAGTTAGGAATAATCAAAATATCACCTATACCGTGAAGGTCGACAATAAGGCCAATAAAGATGCCGAAGGACGCGGGGATATTCCAAGTGCGTTCAACTCGGCTACCGCACAAATAGAAGCGACAATTCCTAGTGGCATGACCTACGTTAGTTCATCAAATGGCGGGACAAAGGTAGGTAATAAAATAGTCTGGACAAACCAAGGTATACCAGCTTTTGAATCAATCGATCGTACTGTCACGCTCAAGGCTCCAGCCAGTGGCGTAGCATTCGCAAGCCCTGCTAAAAAAGGAGTTGTCTATGCGGCTACAACCCAACAGCCCCTGACTATGACAGCAGAAGCAATCTACGGAGATGATGTCTATCAGTCGGATAACACCACACAAGACAGTAGTGTGACATTTATGGACACAACACCTCCGACAGTTTCTCTGGCAGCATCGAGTAACTCAGTTACAAACCCGTCAGGTTATACAATAACCGCAACAGCAGGAGATACCGGTGGTAGTGTAAAGAGAATAGAAATATCAGAGAATGGAAGCATCGCTAATACCTGCATCGACACCACGACTTGTGTCTTTACTGTAAGTGGGGCAGTCTCGGCCGGCACATATACGTATACAGCTACTGCATATGATAATTCTTCACCACAAGCTTCCACTACATCTAATACTCAAGTTGTTACGGTAAGTGATCCAGTTGCTATAAACAACCCACCATCAGTAACGCTGTCGGTTCCAGGCACGACATTAGTTACTCCTGCGTTCTACGACGTAGATGCGACGGCAAGTGACAGCGATGGAACGATCTCGAAGATCGAAATATACAGAGGTGGAGTTAAAGTACAGACGTGTACTGCCACCACGAGCTGCCGGGTAAGTATGGCTATAAGTAGTGAGAGTAGTTATACCTTTTATGCGAAAGCATATGACAGCGACAACCCGGTTGCGAGTTCAACGAGTACTTCAAAAACTGTCTTTGTAAACAACTCTGCCCCCGCTATAACTGTCAATAGTTCGAGTGCATCGGTAGTCGCTGGGAGTGCGTACTCGGTTACGGCGACCGGTAGTGATAACGGACAGACTTTGGCCAAGATTGAAATTATACAGAATGGTACGGTTGTTAGAACATGTAATAATGCGAATCTCTGTAACTATGGTACTGGCACTTCAACTACTGCAGGTAGCTATACGTATACAGCAAAAGCCTATGATGCCGATGGCAACAATCCACTCACCACAACCAGTAGTTCGACCACAGTGACGGTAACGCCACCAAACGTAGCACCAAACGCAAATATTGCTGTATCAAGCAGCTCGGTTTTGACAACCGATAGCTTCGCGGTTACTGGCTCTGGTGACGATAGCGACGGTAGTATCTCAAAGATAGAAATATTGCAAAATGGCGTAGTTGTGCGAACCTGTCTGCCAGCAGTGAGCTTCGATCAAGATACCCAACAGCAGATAGTAGTTAATGCTTCACCATGTACGTATAACGCTAGTAACTATTCTGCAACCAGTTACTATTTCCGTGTTAGGGTGTATGACAATGCAACTCCCGTTGCTTCGACCTATAGTAGCTACACTACCGTTAACGTGTCGGCCCCTGTATTTGTTCCGGATCCAAATGATTTCCAACTGACATTATTCTTAACCACCAATGTTGGAGTAGCCCCTGCAGACTACATTGTTGCCGCCAACCTTCGCGACACTGATGTAGCGATACCTAAAATTGAAATACTAGAAGACTCCACGATTGTTAAGACCTGCTTGCAGGCAAAAACGTGTGAGTACCCAGCCACCTCTAGAAATGCTGGATCATATCAGTATTACGCGCGGGGCTATGGCCCGAACGGAGTCGCCAGTACTACACCTACGCAGGTTGCACTGATTAATTTACCTCCTGAGCCAGCTCCCAACCAGGCGCCTACTGTGTCGACAAATGTGTCGGGCAACAGCTTTACAGCTCCAGCAGACTTTAATGTGACAGCCACAGCCAATGATAACGATGGCAATATAAGTAGGATTGAGATTTTGCAGGGAGGCGTAATTGCCAAGACTTGTACCAATGTCGCATCTTGCGTATTCAGTGCCACCAACTACACAGCAGGTAGCTATTCATTCTCTAGTAAGGCATATGATAATGGAACCCCGAACGCAGTTACTACTTCTTCATCTCAGGTCGTCACGGTTGCTGATCCGACGCCCGTAGTTGTGCCAACACCGACCGCCAACCTACGCCCAATCGCAGCAATGGAGATAATAGATTCGCGGCTCACAGCTCCAGGGTACTTCAAGATAAAGGCTACAGCACGTGACCCAGACGGGACAATTGCAAAACTACAGATTCGTCAGTCTGGAGTTACTGTCGTCGAATGCCTCACATCCGACTCGTGTACGTATACCGCAAACAATGTTACGGCTGGCAGTTACGGATTTGCAGCTTATGCTTATGATAACTCCGGAGCAGAAGCTACGACACTCACTCAAGTTATAGAGATTACGCAGAGCGTGGGCACTGCAAGCGCTTCGTCCGCAGGAGGCCAGACGGGCACCAAACGAACTGCTGTCGAAAGTATTGCAGTATTGCCACAGCTCGTTGGTGAAACGCTTGGCGTCGCATTAGATGCTTCGGCCCGAAGTGTCGAGCCAGTGTCACCAGCCGTTGCTCGTGCTGTTCCGTACACCACCATATCGCTGATATTCGTTTTCTCAGCCTTCTACTTTATGCAGGCCTTCAACCAAGCGCATAGTCAACAGGTTTTGTCCGACCTGTCTAAACGATTCAAGCGCACGAAAGAAAACAGGAAGAACTATATTGACCTGACGTCTCACTACATATCAACACCAATCGCCACCATGAGTTCTACACTCGAACTTCAGGATTCACAGCATTCAGTTCCGCAAAAGGTACTCAACAATGTCAAAGTGTTCATCGGTAAACTACGTAAAGATAGCCAAGATCTACTGACAAGCTCCCAAGTCCTTTCTGAAGAGTCTGATCAGGTTGCGCAAACCCTCGGTCAATACAATAAAGTCAGCATCTTTAAAAACCCATCATTTGTCGTGCCATTAGCCAGCGTCCTACTTATCGTCGTGTTATCTAACGCGGTATTTATACGCGCGGACAAGTACTCGGCATCGATCGTGAATATCATTTTGCAAGGTAGCTTCTTTGCTCTTGCTGTCGGCTCGTTGATAGTTGGGTATAACTCACTACGTAAGCAAAAGTACGCTTACGAGTTGGCAGACAAAGAATACAATCTAGAGCAAGAGATTAACAAATCGCAGGCCAAGTTTATTAGTGACACCAGCAAAGTCCTTTCTGATGACGTCAAGCACATCGAAGAATATGCTCCTACCATCGAAAAAGCATCGCATGGTGAGAACTTTAATAGCGGTCTTAAATCGCTCAAGAAAGCGGTCACCAAACTCGCTTATCTCGATCAGCTCACGACCAGTTCTGTAAAGGTAAAGACCCAGAACGTTAATCTAAACTCGCTGGTTGAGGATGTCTTCAAGACGTATCGGCCGATTGCTCTGCAGAGTCAGATAAATCTGCGAACAGACATAGAGCCAGAGGTCATAGCCAATGTCGACCCACAAGGATTCAAGTATATTTTAATCTCGGTACTCGACAACGCTATCAAGTTCACTAAACCGGGTGGTGACGTAAAAGTTACGTTGAAGAACCTGAACAAAAAGTATGCAACCCTGCGTGTCCAAGATACCGGAGCAGGTATACCAAAGAGCAAGGTCGACAAACTATTCGCACCTTTCTCTCGCGCAACTGACACCCTTAAGTTTGATTATGAAGGCCTGGGACTTGATTTGTACATGGATAAGCTCATTACCGAGCAGGCTGGTGGCAAGATCGACATCAGTTCTATCGAAGGCGCCTATACAACCGTAACTGTAAAACTCCCGAAGAAGTAATAACCAGATGCAACACGTAACAATTCCCAGCCAAAATCTTAGTGACCGGCTCGTTCTAGTGGGGACAGAAGCATGACTCTGGTGCTAGACATCGCAAAAGCAATTGCACCGGTATTCGTTCTGCTACTATTGTCCGAAATTCTGTGGCGACGAAAAGTACTTCGCGGAGAAACATCGCGCAAAATACTGCACATCCTCATCGGTGGCTACATCGCTTTTTGGCCACAGTTTCTGTCTTTTCGAGAGATACAGTATGTCAGCATAGCCTTATTTTTGGTCGTGTTATTGTCTCACCGACTACATCTATTTCATGCAATCAATGATGTGAAGCGCAAAACCTGGGGTGATCTTCTATATGCTGTTGGGATCGGATTAACGGCAACACTGACGCATAGCTCTTGGGTGTTCGCTGTAGCTATCTTGCACCTCAGTGTTGCAGATGGTTTGGCGGGACTGATTGGTTCACGTTATGGCAAAAGTACTCAGTACAAGGTACTTGGCAATAACAAGAGCCTTATCGGGACCGGTACGTTTATAGTGGCCTCGTTCATTATTCTGGCAATTTTCAGTCAATCCTGTCCCATGACAACCGCCCCTATACTAATTGCCGTTCTACCATTTGTCGCAGCGCTCATCGAAAATATTGGCGTGCGGGGTACTGATAATGTGCTGATCCCGCTACTTATAGTCGCTGTATTCAGTGTGTAATTAACGAACAATACCTGGGGCGACTTTTTTCTTGGTCCAAGGTCCGTGTGCTCGAAGTGCATAAACGATAACAACTACATCAACGAGCTCCTGGATTGCAGCTCCGTAAATCGGTGGGAACTTACCAGTTGCAAAGATAAACATCAAAATCACGCTCATAATAATACCGGTCATGATAGCTTGCTTAGCGATACGCATGGTTCGCTTGGCGATATCTACGCCCACGGCAACCTGCTCTATGTTATCGAGCATGATAACTACATCAGCAGATTCGCTCGCTGCCGTTGAGCCACGGGCACCGAGTGCTATACCTACATCCGAAGCAGTGAGTACTGGGGCATCATTTACGCCATCACCAACAAATCCAACAGGCTTATATTCTGCGCGTTCCAGTGCAACTAATTTATCACCTGGTAATGCGTCGGCGATAACATTCTGGATACCAAGTTTACGGGCAATTGCGTTGGCTGTGGTTTTGTTGTCGCCGGTAACCATGAGGAACTGTTTTACGCCGAGACTGGTAAGTTTGTTGAGTGTTGTCT
>CAYJDY010000002.1:0-30023 GCA_964369045.1 uncultured Candidatus Saccharibacteria bacterium | reverse complement strand
GTAACCATGAGGAACTGTTTTACGCCGAGACTGGTAAGTTTGTTGAGTGTTGTCTTGGTCTCTGGTCGAATAGCATCCTCGAATGTAATAACACCAGCTAGTTTGGAATCGATCGCAACATACGCTGCTGTGTCACTGATCTTACTGGCATCGAAATTTTTAGGTAGCACTACGTTCTCTTTTTCGAGCAGGCTAAAACGTCCAACCAGTACGTTGTGTCCCGCAACATGAGAGCTCAAACCTTTTCCGGTAATCTCTTGTACACGCTTCGCTTTGGCTAGCTTGACCTTTTCTGTAGCTGCGAGTGTAACGACGGCACTGGCAAGAACGTGATTAGAGCTTTGTTCCAATGTCGCCGCAAGTCGCAAAACTTCCTCACGTTTAAATGCACCATAGGTAGTGATTTTTTTTACCACAGGAGTACCTTGAGTCAATGTTCCAGTCTTGTCGAAGCCCATGGTTTTGACCCGAGCTAATTGTTCCAGCGCAGAACCATTTTTGATGATAATACCGTGCTTTGCAGCCCGGCTCATACCTGATATTAGGGCTATAGGCGCGCCAAGGATCAGCGGACAAGGAGTCGCCACAACGAGTACTTGCAGGAAGCGCAAACTATCACCACTCAGCGCCCATGCGCCCAGCGCAATAGTGAAGGCAAGTAGGGTAAATGGCACGGCGTAACGGTCGGCCATACGTACAAACGGTGCCTTGCTCGACTGTGCAGATTTAACCAGTTTAATAATCTGGCTGAACTGGCTGTCCTCTGAATTGTTGGTGGCTTTGGCCGTAATTGCACCGTCAATATTGATGGAACCACTCAACAGGTCCTGTCCAACGGTCTTATTAACAGGCAGGCTCTCACCTGTCAGGCTTGACTCGTCAAAGTCAGAGACACCCTCGAGTATTACCGCATCAACAGGTACAACCTCACCAGGCTTGATGATTATCTTGTCGCCAACGTTTACTTCAGCAACAGGAATATCGAGCTCTTTGCGTCCTCGAATTACGTGGGCTTTCTGTGGGGCGCGCTCAAGTAGCGCAGTGAGTTCGCTCTGGGCACGTTTTTCAGCATAGTCTTCTAAGGCTTCACCGCCGGTAAGCATGAAAACGATGATAATTCCTGCCCAGTATTCTCTGAACAGAATTGAGCTAATGATGGCCGTAGCTGCCAATATGTCGACGCCGTAGGTACCCATGCGAATATCCTGGATCATGCCCCAAACGAGTGGCACGACGTTGATAAGTGCACTTATAGCCAAAACAACATGAGCTGCCGACTGTAATCCCGCAAGCTGCAGAATAAGCGCAACAATGACTGAAACTATTACAAACCCGAACTGTTTGTATTCTTTAAAAAATCCGGCAATCTTTCTCAATCGATTCATGGGGTCTCCTGTTACTCTCTTTATTCCCTTTGTCTATAGTATAACAGGGATGGGTGATAGATAACAGGTGTAAAAAACACTAAAACCGCCAGCTTCTGCTGGCGGTTTTACCGCTACTAAATAAGCCCTCCTTTTTGTTAATTTATCGTCGTATCAGGCGCTGCAGCATCAGTGTCATCTGGCTTCATGTCACCATGATGACCCCGTCCACCGCCCATCCCCATTGGTGCTCCAAACTCCTCTGGGATTTTATTATCACTTAACCATTTCTGATAGGCATCACGCTCGGCTTGCATTAGTGCCTTTCGTTCGGCCTGGGTTTTATCTTTCATGGCTTCGCGGTTTGCATCACGCGTAGTACGCATCTCTTTGAGCTTGGCGATGAGTTTGTCGGCTTGATCTTGGGTTAACGTCCCGTCTTTGACAGCTTGATCAAGTCGATCTTTCAACTTTTGCTCGCGATTTGCTTCACGCGCCGTGTGATCTTCGTCGAAGACTTTCTTAACCTCGTCTTTGTTAAGATTGAACTTCTTGGCGATTGTATCAATTAGGCTTTGCCCTGGGTTGCTTTCGCTCGGGCTCGTCGCGGCATGGGCGAGCCCTGCACTCCCAAGAGTTGCAATACCGATTGTTGCCACGGCTCCTCCAACCATGAGCGTTCGTTTCATTGATGTTTTAATGATCACTCCTTCTATTAACTTGGTCTTTTCGCACTTGCCGGACATCGCAACGCCTCTGCGTCTTTTTGATTGATGCCTCTACCGGCTTGGCATAGACAATAGTACCGAACCAAAATGAATTTTTGCTGAAAGGTATGTAAGAACCAGGGCGGGGGAGACAGCATTTTACAACTTTTTCGGAGCAAGCTCCTGCGACAGTTGTTTATGAACGAACCCACGACCTCACTCGCTGCGCTCATTGGTCGCTGACTCGGTCTCATGCTAACCCAAATAAAAAAGACCAGCTACTGCTGATCTTTTTTATTTGGGGCGAACTATGGGGATCGAACCCACGACCTCCGGAACCACAACCCGGCGCTCTAACCAACTGAGCTAAGCTCGCCTTAACTGACGCATTATATCTGTTAAATACTTTTTTGACAACAATCGTTTGGTTACAATTGTTGCCGTTTTACACTACAATGCCCGCATGAGTAATATAGAACGACCACCCGTTAGCATAGAAACAATACCAGAGGTATACGATTTTTATCGTGATAACCAAATTAACGAACGTTTTGCTAATTTAGCTCACCGGACTTTCGGTCGGGTATTTCAGTCACAAATAAGCTTATGGCATCCTGATGCCGAGCATCAATTACAAGAAGATCTTGATTGTGGCGCACAAGTTGTACTGGCTGCGAATCACCTAAATGCCTACGACCAGTACGTCGTGGCTGCACTACCAACACAGTTGGATTGTTTCGGAACGGCGCTTGTTGGTAATACCTTTATTCCCGCTAAGATTAATTTATTCCAAAAAGATCCGCTTCGTTGGGCTGTCGAACAGCTTGGTGGCATCCCGGCGTTCCGCGGAAAAGATTTCCGTAACGTGCCAGAAGAAGAGGTAGCAGGCCTGCGTACTGATGCAACAGACAGGCTGATTGCAACGTCTGTCAATCGAATGGACAGAGGACAGCACATGGCTATTTTTCCAGAGGGTACTCGTAATGCAGAAGAACCAGATCGGGTACAGACATTGCGTCGAGGAATCGGTGAAATCGCCTGTGCAACGAGTGCATCAGACAAGCTACTCATTTTGCCGATAGGAATGCGATATGGTCAGGTGCTCCCCGCGGATAGTAATCTGCCACGAGCAGCAAAGAAAATACGATCAGAACTGTATGATCTTAACAACGCGCGACGCGCATATTTGCACATTGGCGAACCACTTCGCGGGCCGTTCGGTACGCCGGAAGAAGTTTGTGATGTACTACGTCCGGCGTTGCAAGATAGTCTCGATAAGGCCATTGAGTTCCAGCAGGCCGCCTAAGTTTTATTGCACAGCAGAAGTAAGCCGGGCAATGTTGTCCAGCAGTTTTTGACGGCTTGGTCTCTTGCGCCACGATGACAAATGGATCTGCTTAGATCGTGATAAGTACATTTTTTCTACGTCATGTAGCTTCTTCACCACCTTCGGGTCATAAGAAATGAGTGTTACTTCTAGGTCGAGCAAGAAAGATCGGATATCAAGGTTACTCGACCCCACCGTCGCAACTTCATCGTCGATTGTAATGAACTTGGAATGGAGCAGTATGGGAGCCTTATAAAGGTAAAACTTTACGCCTGCCTCCAGCAGAACTTCGTAGAACGAGCGTTGAGCATGTCCGACCATCCATTGGTCCATTACTTCTGAGTTAATCATCACTACTTCTACACCACGCTTTGACGCACTGGTAATAGCATTGGTTAGCGCATCATCTGGCACAAAATATGGGTTGGTAATGGTGATTCTTTTTTCTGCTAGGTGAATGAGGCTGGTGAATAGCTTTAGGTTATTTTCATCTTCATAGCCAGGGCCACTTGGCAGAATTTGAGCCAGAGAATCCCCGTAGCTTTTGATATCGGTTGGCAAGGTGCCCATGTCTTTATAATCGAGCAGCTTGCCGGTTTCACAAAACCAGTCACTCAAAAATGTTGCAGCTAGTTGCAGCACGATGGGTCCTTGCATCCGTACAACCAACTCGTCGTAATAGATACTATCTTTACGGTGATAATTACGCTTTACGAGGTTTTGTGATCCGGTATATCCAGTACTTCCATCGATAACAACGAGTTTACGGTGATTGCGCAGGTCGGGACGTATATATCCTTTGCCGGGTCGTTTGAGGGCCAGCATTGACTGTACTTTTACGCCGTCAGACTCTAAGCGCTTGAGCATGTCCTTCCACTTGGGATAGCGTTTGGTAGACAATGAGTCATACATTACTCGCACAATTACGCCTCGATCTACCGCACGTGCCAGCGCGTCGAATATGGGCATCGTCACTTCATCCAGAACAATAATGAAATACTCAAGATGGACAAAGTGCTTTGCATTATCGATATCTCGAACGATATGCTTTATGACCTCGTCATATTCAGGGATGACGTCTATCTTATTGCCAGAAAAAACCGGCAGATGACTCAACGCCTCACTAAGCTTGGCTATAATTTGATATTTTTCTGGAGCCTGGGCACTAAGTAGTTTGTTACTGTCACGTGTCTGCTTGAACTGTTTGAGTGTCTTGGTTATAACACCGTTAAGTGTCTTTTGGGCATCACGCCTAGCTTTTGGTAGTTTTGGACTGCCCAAAACGATATATAAGATAATCCCAAATAGCGGGAAGAAAAATATCAGTAATAACCATGACATGCCTGCTGTTGGCTTGCGGTTTTTTGGCACGATAAATAGGGCCAAAATTCGTATGGTCCATTCAGACAAAAGCCATAAAGTTCCGATATGTTCGAACAAGGTCCAGGAGTCAAATATTTGCATAGTTTCGCTCGTTTAAATTATTAGCTCAAGTATAGCATCGCCCTAGCGTAAAAGTGTTGATTGATAAGTCACTGCTGGCGCCGAGTCATGACTCTCAACTACTCTCTGTGCAGTAGTGTCGGCATGTGCGTATAAATCCTGCAACCGCGCTAGTTCTGGCATAACGAGATAGTTGAGCAAGATAACAGGGGCAGATAGAAATAATACATAGAAAATTGCGCGCATATTCATACAATCATAAACAATTATTGAATACACGCAAGGTTAAGCAAGAACAGGGTAGTCGCATATTTGGGTATCAAAATTGGACAAAAGATTGTTCTTGGTGGCATAAGCACTTATAATTTTATGATGATAGTAGTGTTCGAAGAAGGAACAGACAGGTGCCAGCAACTAAGCCCGATAAACTCATACAAGATGTAGCCAAAACCGGCTCGACAGACGGTATGGTTCGAGCCAGACTACAGCCAACCAGTGGGCGGAGCATTGTTCAGCCACAGGTTGATAAGAGTAGGTATAAGGCTAAGTCCGCCTGGAATTTGGCTTCGTTCGCCCTCAAGAACCTCGCCACTGACGAAGATCTCGAGCCGGTGGATGTAGATGAGTCTGTACTAGAAGAAGCATCGCATGCCGTGACGCATCCATCACCACATCGTGCGCGAGACCTACAAGAGGCACCGCTCAAGACCATTGCAGAGCACATCAGTGAATTGCGTCATCGCGCTATCTACTGCGCTATAGCACTGCTCATTGGTGGTGTAATAGGCTATAAGTTCCAAGACCAGATCATTGCCTGGCTTACAAAGCCACTTGGCGAGACACTTTTCTATACCAGCCCGGCTGGAGGTTTCGACTTTTTGATCAAGATCTGTATTTTCTTCGGTTTTCTTCTGGCAATTCCGATCATCATGTATAACATTTTGCGCTTCATTTCTCCTGCCGTACCACGCTATATAACTATCAAGACAGGCAAGATATTAGTCATATCAATCGGTCTTGCCATCACGGGTGCAACGTTTGCTTATTATGTTAGCTTGCCAGCCGCACTTCATTTCCTTAACGGCTTCTCTACCAAAGAGATTCAATCTCTGATATCTGCCCAAGAGTATTTTAACTTCGTCATGATTTATATTGCCGGTTTTGCGGCACTATTTCAGATGCCTTTGCTCATCACCTTTATCAACAAGATTACGCCACTAAATCCTAAGATGCTCATGAAGAAACAGCGAGTGTTGATCTTGGTCAGCTTTATCATAGCAGCCGTTCTTACGCCGACTCCTGACCCAGTAAACCAGACCATCATGGCACTGCCAATTATCTGCTTGTACCAGATATCGATTGTCATAGTCTGGCAAGAGAATCGAAAGTTGCGTCGCAAACGACGAAAAGCTCGCCCTGGATTTGTTGTCGAGCCAGCTGGCATGTAGACCAAATACGAGAGCACAGAAGCTCCCACACTATCAACGCCTGTTGCATGTTCACCGTTTTTTTAATATGCTTATAGCATAAACTAATTGTCGCGAAAAAGAGGGAATTTTATGTTTGGATTGGGCGTACCAGAACTACTAATAATCTTGCTAATACTGTTGCTACTTTTCGGAGCAAGTCGCTTACCAAAACTTTCGAAGTCACTCGGTGAATCAGCACGAGAGCTTCGCAAGGGTTTTGATAGTGAACCAGAGAAGAAAGAAGACAAGAAGAGCTAAGCTTGCTCCCTTGTTGTTAAATAAAGCAGCTTCGGCTGCTTTATTTATTTCCCACCAAATTAAAAAGACCGACCAAAGCCGATCTTTTTAATTTGGTGCGGGTGGAGAGAATCGAACTCTCGTCCTGAGTTTGGAAAACTCATATACTAGCCGTTGTACGACACCCGCATTGAACCAACCTATTATAACAGATACCAGGATAATGTTTAGCCCCTTTCGAAATTGCTTTGCTCACCACCGCTCTCGAGGTATACTGTTGTTTGTTGCGCTCCGATAGCTCAATTGGATAGAGCAAGTGGGTTCTAACCACTAGGTTGGGGGTTCGAGTCCCTCTCGGAGTACCAGATTATATTTCAACGCACTACAACTTTTATTAATGAACACCGCTTCACAATCAGCAAAATCCACTCTACTACCCCAGTTTATCGCTATAATCGGTCAAGAAGGTAGCGGTAAAGATTCCGTCGCTGACTATTTGGCAAAACAAGGATACATGCACGCGTCTGCTGGCGACGTACTGCGAAAACGCGCCCGCGAGCAAGGCTATAAAGACCCCATATCTCGTGAAGTACTGAGTCAAATTGGAGATGCACTAAAAAAAGAATTTGGACCAAGCCCAATTACGGAAAGTGTCTTAGCACAGTACTATCAAACGCCACAGCAATATCCAGCCGGTGTGATCATCAGTGGTTTGCGGCGAGTGGGTGAACTAGAAGCGTTTAAAGCACACGGCGCAGTGTTACTTTGGATTGATGCGGACGATGATAGGCGTTTCGCAAATCAAAGCTACCGCGCACGCGCAGACCAACAAGATCGTGAAGCTTTTAACAAAAAGAGCAAAGAAGAATACTATGGCAACACACAGGGAGGCGGGCATGGCGTACATCTTCAGGCTGTCGAAGCACTTGCTGATTGCCGAATGGTAAACGATGGTAGCCTAAAAGATCTGTACCGCAATGCCGTACAAGCGCTCAGCCAGTCTCAAAAACAACCTTAATCGCCATGTTTCGCAAGTGTCATTTTTCTTTGCTATGATTAATAAATGAGCACTAGTGAACATCCCCTGACTCAACAAGAGTTTGATAGCATTTACTCTAAAGTCCCTCGACTCACTGTTGAGATAATTATCAAAAACGAGGATGATGCTATCTATTTAACAAAACGTGCCATCGAACCATGCAAAGGCCAGTGGCATTTGCCTGGAGGCACTGTTCACTTTGGTGAACCAATGGCTCTCGCCGTAGTACGAATAGCTCAGAGAGAGCTTGGCATTAAGGTCTTAGACACAAAAAATGTAGGCTACATAGAGTACCCTAGTCATTATGAGAATGGCCTGGATTCGCCTGTTGGTATTGTTTTTGAGGTCTATAATTTTTCCGGCAAATTAAGAGTCAATGACGAGGCAAAAGATAGTGGATGGTTTACGCGTATACCGACAAACATGCATGCAGAGCAAGATGATTTCCTTTTGGCTAAAGAGTACTTGCTGGAAGAATAAAGTTCTAACCTGTCCAAGAGTGCCACACCCACGAGCGTGTCTAGCCAGATGTTAGGGCTTTTTTGTTTGGCGTATACCCCAACTGGACTAGCGCACTTAGTGTGTAGTAAATTATATGTATGAGTAAAAAATCAAAAAACAATAAAAGTTTTAGTAAAGTAAAATCAAATAAAAAAATCATAATAATTGTTCTTGCGGTAGTCCTCGTCCTACTTGGTGCTACGCGCGTGATATGGCAGATAAATAACTATCGACTAATCACCAACCAGGCGTCAACCGAGCCAATACGTGAATTAATATTATCTGCTGCTCGAGGTTTGAATAAGGATGCACCAGTAGATTTCCGCACTGGAGACGTGTATTTCCCAGAAAGCCGATTGTATGTGCCTAACCCACGGACTATGCAGGCAGTGACATATAGGGACGACAACGGACTGGTCGATAGCAACAGTAGCGAGCTACATGTTAGTACATCTCCTCTTTATGGGACTACAGATCTGTATTCGGCCACCTCATTAAATGAGCTATTTAAGAATGTTCCAAAATTTCAAGCATGTGCACGTGGTGTAAATATCGTTGCAAACCCACTGAAAGATAGCGATTCAAGCGTAGAGCTTATACATACCGTTCAATTGAGCAACGGTCAAAGCAGATATATTTACCTAGAAAAGGCATGCCCCGAGCTGAAGCCTTTAGCCGAATCACTGAAAAACATTAAAGCGTACTAGGCATTTGCCCTACTTATCGGCGTAGTGGAACCGACCCACTCGGCGACGAGTCAGTAACGGTGTTTGCGAGTAGGGGTTTACGAACTTGCGAGTAGGGTTACTGCGATACCAGGCATCTGGGCTGGTTGGCACTAAAGATTCTGCTTGGTGGTCGGTTAGGCTACTGCCACTGCCCGTCTCGAAAACTTGCATTGGGATAGCTGGACCTCTGGCTGTTGTCTCTTCCGAATTGTTGGCAGTCATTTGGTGACCACGAAGCTCCATGACTTTGTGTTGGACAAAAGATGTCAGCTCCCTTAGGTCTGTGATCCTGAAACACTGGAACTTAAGGTCTTTGCTGAAGCTACGAACGTGTATGGTTGAGCCGATGAGCTGGTGCCCGTAGTCAACCTCCGCGATCATGTCATAGCGAATGTCCTCGACTGTTAGGAAGAACATTTTTTTGTCTATCAAGAGTAAACGATAGTTGGTGGCACAGAGCGTTGCGAACCCGCCCGCGTAGTGACCATTGATGATGTGTTGGATTTCTTCGCCTTCGATGAGAATGTTGGGTAGCTCATCCAATTCAGCTTTGCCCCAAGAGGACTTGGGAGCACCGATACGCTTTAGTTGTTGCTTTACAATAACTGGACTTATCATGTTAGGCACCTCCACTTAACAATTACTACTATAGGCCTGACGCGGAGGAGATACAGCTAACATGCTCACTTTGACAAAGCGACATATATCACAAAACTAGAAATTTTTTAAAATCGTGTCATAATAAATACATGTTGGCTACTACCGAACAGACACAAGCTATGCTCGACGCTTTCAAGCGCGGCTCATGCCTGACGTACAAAAAAGGGGAGTACATAATCCGCCCGGGAGAAACGCTCTCGGCGGTTTTTTATATAGAGTCTGGGATCGTCAAGGCATACGACATCACCAAGTATGGCGAAGAGAACCTACTAAGCATTCGGAAATCACACGAGATTTTTCCATTAATCTGGGCAAACACGGGCGAGGGGCGAAATGTTATTTATCAGGTCTTGACCCCTACTACGGTATATAAACTTAGTAGGGAACAGTACCAAGAGTATCTAAAGAGTAGTCCGGACTCTTTGGTGCCTATCTTTGATATCGCACTCGAAATGTATCGAATTCACTCAGAACGTATTATGAGCCTGGAATATCGGACAGTACGTGAACGGCTCATCTCGTTCCTGCTCGTATCGGCCCAACGCTTCGGAGTCAAGAAATCGAATGGTACACTCATCGATGTCCCACTGCGTCAGCAAGATATCGCCAGTTCCATAAATGCTACCCGCGAAACAACTGGACGCGAGCTGTCGCACCTCGAACAGCGCGGTCTGATACTCAATCAAAAATCTGGCATCATTTTAGTCGATTCCAAAAAACTAAAATCATTCTTATAAAATACTCCCGAACAGGGGTAGGCATGGTATACTCGTAACTGTTATGAAAATTTTAAATGGTTCAGATCTCGCCAGTTATATCCAAGAGCGCCAGCTTGGTCAAGTTCGTGCACTCCGTCAAGCACACGGTGTTATTCCACGGCTGGCTATCGTACGAACCAATCCAGACCCCATTGTCGACAGCTATATGCGGCTCAAACAAAACTACGGCAACAATATTGGCATCGAGGTCGATGTCCACACTATCGATCAATCCGAAGCACTTGCTACTATTGCGAAGCTCAATGACGATCCATCCGTTCATGGCATCATCGTTCAGATCCCCCTACCTAATCCCAAACAAACAGACGAAATTCTTAATGCCGTAATCGGTACAAAGGATGTCGATGGTCTTGCCACTCAGACAAGCTTCGATGCTCCGACGCCCGTGGCCATCAACTGGTTGCTTGCTGGCTACAATATCGATCTGCGCGCTAAGAACTTGGTCATCGTCGGACATGGACGCCTCGTGGGTAAGCCACTCGCAAAGATCTGGGCAACATCTAACCTGCAGGTTACCATCGCAGATAAGGCAACCGATAACCTCGCTGAATTAACCAGTCAGGCAGATGTACTCGTCTGTGCTACGGGTGTTCCTGGACTCATTACTGCTTCAATGGTGAAGCCCGTAGCAATCATTGTGGATGCTGGAGTTGCCACGGACAGTAACGGACTTATTGGCGATGTTGCCGGGGACGTACGCGAACTGCCAAACATTATTATTACTCCAGAAAAGGGCGGGGTTGGCCCATTGACGGTCTGTGCATTATTCGACAATGTTATCCGCTCCGCCCAAAAAATAGCAACTTAGTTTCCTGGTCCTATTGACATCATTAATCAAAGGTTTACATTTAGATAAATGGCATCATCAAAGCTCGCACCAGTTTTGCAATTCCCCCGGAGAAACCCTAATCAATATCCTGCAGAATCTTGCCAGCCAGAAGCGCCAGCACGTGCGACTCGTCGCCGGCCATACCTCCTCGGGATTGTTGTACCGCCAGGTCTTGATGATTTAGAACCAAGCCATCTCGCAGCTGCCGGTGAACTTGTAAACCGCATCGAAAGATACCGTTGTATCCATCCCAAAGGACCACACTCTAAAGTCTGGGAAGATAATCCTAAGAAACCAGATGTTGTCTTCAGAGATGTCGAACTACCTCCTGGCGCAGAATTACAGTCCGTTGACAAAGATGCCAACGTACAGGCAGAAGGTAGGATTGCTGTCTACCATGTGAATTACGTCAATGATTCATTGGTCGAAAAACTGAAGCAAGCCATCGATTACATAGGCAACCGCCCTGTCGGCCCCAGTGAATAACTTCCCTCTTTGTGAGAGGTCCGTCCTCTCACTCATTCAAAACGTATTTGCAAAATAGTCTATAACATTTCATTCAAGTGAGAGGACGGACCTCTCACAATCTAGGTTGTATCCGTTTTTACGGGCGAGTGGTACAATATGTTTAATTAGCCTAAGTGTGATACCAAAATGAAATCGGATTCCAAAAAGGGAAAGATAGTGTTGGATGGGTCTGTTGCAATCGAAGAATTGCCAGACGTAGAAGTGATGCCAGAAGTTCCTGCTCCTGACGTTGAGCCCAAAAAGTCGGCGAAGAAAAAGAAGACAACACAGCCAGAGACAGAACTGACTGAAGCTATTGCAACCCCTGATCCTGCTCCAAGCCAAGAAACTGATCCGGAAACCATAGAGAGTACACACGAAGTTACTGAAGTAGCAACGCACAGTAAATGGAAGCTTAATAAACGGGCGAGCGTTATTGCAGGTTCAGCCTTTCTGGCAACAGTATTTATATGGGCGATCAGTGCAATGCTCCTATCCAAAACAACCATCGGTACTACAACATTATCAAGCGTCACAGGAACAAAACAACTGACGGCAACCATCGAAAAGCAGGCAAAAGAATATCGCCTGAGCATCAATGATCCAGATGGAAAGACCAAGCAGTTTTCACTGCAAGACATGGGCCTGACTGTAGATACTGGTGCTAGCGTGACTGCAACACAAAAAGCCCAGAATAACCCAAGTAAACGTCTTATTTGGTGGAAGCCAATTAGCGCGCAATACGTCTTCAAGCAAAAAACCGAATCGCTCGATCAATTCATAACCAAAGAAATTGACGTCTCAGTACAACCCAGCAAAGATGCCAGTATAAGTATCGAAAACGGAACGATTAAACTTAACGATTCCGTAAGCGGTATTCACTACAGTATCGATAATCCAAAAGAAGTTATAACGCAGGCAACACAGAATTTACAGCCGGGATCCATTACTCTTCAGCGATTAACAAAGAATCCAGACTTGTCGGTCGAACTTCTGAAGCCCTACAAAGAATCTCTAGAAAAGACACTAAACCAACCAGTGTCATTCATTATTGGGGATAAAACAGTTACTCCGACGACCGCGCAAATTGCCAGCTGGATGGATATCACGCCAAACATCGAAAAGAAAAAGATAGACATCGCCGTTAACAGTGGCAAGGTTGTGGAGTACATCAATAAGATGGCGGCCAATGCCATCCGTCCTGCTCGCTCGCAGGTTATTGTCAAAAAGGCAGACGGTAGTGAAGAGGTCGTCGTAGCCGGCGTACGCGGTCTGGACGTACTCAACAAGAGCGACGTGGCCACAACCATCTCTAAGACACTACTCGATAACAAAGGCATTAATGTAACTCTGCCCGTGAGCTATCAGCCCTACAAGACGATATCAACAGGTTATTACGAAAAGTGGATCGAAGCTGACATCACCAACAAACGGCTTTACGCTCATGAATACACTAATACAGTGAAGACTATCTTGGTATCAGCTGGTGCCCCAGCAACGCCAACCGTAACCGGACAGTTTACCATTGGTACCAAGCTGGTTAGCCAGGATATGCGTGGTGCTAATGTAGATGGCAGCAGCTACTTCCAACCACGAGTTCCCTATGTCAGTTACTTCTATGGTAGCTATGCTATCCACGGAAACTACTGGCGCCCATTAAGCTACTTTGGTAACATCAACAGCTCACACGGCTGTATTGGCATGACTCCAGCAAATGCGCAGTGGATCTATGACTGGGCACCTAAGGGCACCCCAGTGATCGTCTATAAGTAGTATTGTGAGAGGTCCGTCCTCTCACTTGAATGAAATGTTATAGACTATTTTGCAAATACGTTTTGAATGAGTGAGAGGACGGACCTCTCACAATCTTCGTGCTTACGAGAATGAGTTCTAAAGTTACTTTCACAACGAGCTACAAGATAACATAACATCAAAAAAACAAGCTCATGCTAAAACTAGCTATTTAATATTATTGACAGAAGTGCATAGGGAGCGTAAAAAATATCTTACGTGTAGATCTACGCCTAACAATTTAATCTAACCACAGAAGCCGTGTGGTAGCGCACTCGGTGTATGTAGATTGGGAATGAGGGTATATGGGTAGTTCAATGGTACTGGCTGACACATCGGTACGTTACGATGTAAAGGAAGCCGCAGTGATTGTAGCTGCACTTGCGTGGGTAATTGTGATTGGCTCAACTGCACTGGCTGCAATTATGATTTGCGGATGGCGGGGAGCAAAGAATGTTGCTATCGACTGGCGACACCTTAAGGCTACGTTTTTCTGTCGATAATGCATGTTTTTTCACAGAGTGCAGGCCTGTTTACGGAGGGCGACCTTGTGTCGCTCTCTGGTGACCTGGTAGTTTCTCGAGGTAGGTTAATTGATGTTTCAAATACAGCTCAACACCAGCTCCACCCTAAGGCGGAAAAAGTATTGAGTTACATACAAACTGAGCATAAGGTAGAGAACTTTATTGACGCTATGGATCTATTTGGAATGACGGCAAGTCAGATATCGGAAATTATTTTATTTATAAACTCCATCGGAGGGTTTGAGGTGTCGCGATCGATTATTCCTGATGTTCAACTTGCTGTTAAAAGATGTGTCCATAGATTGTGCGGTTTTCGGTTACAAACAATTTCTCGGAGGAGCTCTGCAAATATCCGGGGTTTATCTAAACTACTCTCACGCGCAATCCTTCCTGTTATTTTTCTCGTAACTGCGACAGGCCTTATTGAATTTGGTGCAAATCTGAGCGTCGAGGTATATCTAGTTGCAAACATCATATTTGTCACATGCCTGTGGGTCAGTACGCTAGTGCATGAGTTAATACATATCAAGTTTGCACGCTTATTTACTAATCGGGTCACCGTTTTACAACGTGGGCTAAGGATTGGGATATTGCATCTGCAGACTCCGCGCCGAAATGAACTGCTGTCTGCATTCGCGGGCCCCATTTCAGGAATGTTTGTTGCAGTTCTTGTAGCATACGGATGTTATTCTTTCGACCAATTGGTAGCAATGGTCTACATGGTCGCTATTGCGCTGTTCCATCTACTGAGCTGGTTGCCGGCATATGGTGACGGCAAAACGATCAAAACACTTTTAGATAGGAGGATGTATGAGACGGCGTCATAGAATAATGTTGACGGTTGATGGGTTAAGAGTACGAAGAAATAGTAAGTTCGAACTAAATATTCCATTTTTAAATCTTATGCCAGGTACCGTAACGTGTGTTGTAGGCTCGAACGGAAGTGGGAAGACAACGCTGGTTGAATCTATCGTTGGCCTACTTCCGCCAAAAGAGGGCGTTGTGCGAATTAGTGGCTACGAGGCACATATGGACGTTGCCGAGGTTAAGAGAGCAGTAGGCTATATTCCAGATGATGATACATGGATCATACCTGAGCTTACGGCGCGTGAATACTTTGAGCTACTCGTTTCAGTTCAGAGTAACGAATCTAACAAGCGATTAATGCTTAAGCGATCGAGAGAGTTGGCCGAGGAATTAATGTTTATCGGCTTTGACCAGCAGCTCGGCCAGTTGAGTCATGGAAACAAAAAGAAAGTTCAGATAATTGCCGGATTACTTCATGATCCACATTTTATTGTTGTGGATGAATTGCGCAATGGTCTCGACCCGATTGCTATTATCCAGGCAGAGAATCTTCTAAAAAGAAAACAGATGAGTGGTAGTGCGATCATTGCTGCTACGCATGATCTCTGGTGGGCGGAGAGATTTGCAGATGATATTGTCATGATACAGCGTGGTTATATTGTGCTCCGAGAAGAGACTAAACACATTGTCAGTAAATCAGGTAGCCTAGAGGCTCGATTTATGGAGTTGTACGATTATGCAAAGTAAGTTCTTATTATTTCGGAGTATGTTGATTGTTAATTTTTCTAAACACACTGTACGACCATTCGCTAATGCAGTTAGTCGGTTGTTGGTGGCGTTTTTTATAGCATTAAGTCTCGGGCTGATAACCTCATCTGCAATTAAGCATGCCACACTACCGAATGATTTGCCGCCTCGTTTGATTATGGTTATTGCACTTGCACTGGGCTACATTCTGGGAGGTTTTGTGATGTTAGCAATGGGCTCATCGCAGACCACGCAAAGTAGAGGAACGGTATTCCAGCGTATCCTCAAAACATTACCGCTTACTCGACTTACACAATGGGGGATTATACTTGCAGCGCCACTATTAGTGCTGGGAGTCATCTCTACTTTTGGCCTGTCTCCCATCGTTACTCTCTCACGGATAATGAATTTTAATGTCTACGCAGGCATCCTGTCGTGGTCTATTGGGTTGCTTGCAGGATTTGGCTGTCTCATTTTGCACTTTCCGAAGACACTCGCACTCAAAGGGCTACTTTTTGCCATAACAGTGTCTATTATCCTCGTAATGTTTGATAAAGTCCTTTCAATACAAAATGACCATGATCTAAACCTGCTCCTTATGACAATTTGTGGAACCATTCTGGTGCAGTTAGTTGGCTTTTGGCAGTCGTATCAGCACGGCATTGTACTACTTCAAGATAAGGTTAATGCCGAAGAAAAACAATTAATACCGACTGTTTTGCCGAGCAATGCATGGTTCTTAGTGAAACTATGGCGTAACCGACGTACACGTAACTCGTTCTATATTGTGATAGTTCTCAGTATTACTAGTGCAATTTCAATAGTACTAAGGCACAAAAATTTTGAGGATCCGTATAGTATCTTAATGTTTGGAGCAATATTATCAGCGATGTTTGCCTGTGATGTTCGTGGTGTAATGCGACGCAATATTCCTCCAGAGATGGTACTCCTCAAGGGTACGAAAGGAATTGTACGGGCTGAGCTCGTTGCTGTTTTCTGGTGCAGCTTTATCATTGGCCTCCCGATTTTCATGGCTGTTCATTCGATGGCCACTAACCCACTAATGTTTGCGTTATTTTTTCTAACCGTACAGCTATTTTCAGCTACTGCCGGCTTGCTAGCCAGCACATTATTCGTACCAGGTGCTGGGGACACAGGAGCGCAATTTTTTTCTGCCGCTTTAGCAACAATAACTGTCCTTGGATTGCCTAAATTTGGACACTTTAGTGATGTTAGTTATGACGCCCAATTTTCATACTGGCTAATGGCCAGTATTGTTTTGTGCGTAGCTGTCTATGTAACGGAATTAATAAGGAGGAGGCACTATGGACGTGCTTAGTAGATCCGAGCAACAAAAGATTATTTCATCAAGTTTCATCGTGGCATTATTTGGGGGACTTGCAGTATTTGTAGTTATATTACTGACGAGTGCTGCACGGCTCAGTAATGAAACTGGAGAAGTTGTAGGATCGATTGGTCCCATAAAGCTATTTGAACTTCACAAAAACCCCTTAGCATCAGGTGGCTACAGCGCCGGACTAAGCTTTGCGCCGAGTATTATTGGGTATATTTTGGTGTGCGTTCTCATCGGTGTGTGTATAACAATATTCAGAAGCAGGAGAACAAAGAAATAAAGATAATCTGGCCGTGCTTTGTATCGGTGTATACTGTAGGTAATGAAGCAAAAGATTGGCGTATTTGATTCTGGTATTGGTGGCTTGTCTGTTGCCAAAGCAATAGAAAAAGCGTTGCCCGATGCAGAGGTTATCTTTGTAAATGATACCGAGCATGTGCCATACGGCACCAAGTCTCCGGACCTAGTATTTACGTATGTAGAGCCGATACTGAAACAGCTCGTTCGCGATGGCTGCGAAGTGATTGTTATTGCGTGCAATACGGTTACAACCACACTCATTAAACGACTACGTGAAATCATACCTGTGCCCCTGGTAGGCATGGAGCCAATGGTTAAGTCGGCTGCTAACCAGACGAACACAGGCATAATTGCCGTTTGTGCGACTCCTGCAACCCTTGCCAGTGAACGCTACGAGTGGCTCAAAGAAACATATGCAAAAGACATTGCCGTGATCGAGCCGGATTGTAGTCGCTGGTCAAAGATGATCGAAACGGAAAAGATCGACCGCGATTTTATAGCCAGCCAAATCGAGGATGTATGTAATCAAAATGCGGACGTTATTGTCCTGGGGTGTACCCACTATCATTGGATAGAAGATGAGATTCGATCGTTGTCAGCAGGTCGGGCGCTTGTACTGCAACCAGAGCAGAATGTTGTTCGCCAGCTCGTCCGCAAACTCGAAGAAGTCGAATCATCAAAGTGAGCTAACAACTTTGTGAAATTGATCACCACGATCAATGTAGTCTTTGAACATGTCAAAACTGGCGCAAGCCGGAGATAATATCACGCTGTCGCCTGTTTGGGCGATTTCAGAAGCCGTGTGAATAATTGATTCCATTGACGCTCCCCCATCGTGAATGGCTGTGTAGCCGCGATCACTAAGTGCTTTGGCAATAGTAGGTCCCATTTTGCCAATCTGAACGACTGCTTTAACAGAATTTTTTGTAATAGTATCTGCAAGTGTGTCAAAGTTCGCGCCTTTATCGGAGCCACCCAAGATCATAATCTTGTTGCCCTTGATTGCCTCGATAGCCACAATGGCGCTGTCAGGCGTAGTGCTGAATGAATCGTCATAGAACTTTATCCCATCGAGGGTACGTACGAGCTCGAGTCTATGCGGTAATCCAACATAGTTCTTAAGTACGTTTGCAATAATCGCAGGGTCGTTGCCGATAATATCCCAAGTTGCTGCGATAGCCGCACATACATTTTGTAAATTGTGACGGCCAAGTAGCGCAACATCAGTCACAGAACATACTCGTTCGTCGTCCATATAAATATCATCGCCGAACACGTAAGCACCGTTTCTCTCGGAGGGCTGTTCGCCCATGAGTGGAACTTCGTAAGATAGTTTAAGGGCAGGAGAGATGCCTACTACCTCTGTAGAGAAGTCATTAGCTCGGTTAAAAATAGCTAGGTCGTTGGGGCTTTGATGACGGAATAGATTTTGCTTCGATTGAATATACTCGGCTATGTCCGTATGCCAGTCGAGATGCTCCGGTACGACCATTAAACAAACACCGATTTTCGGCGAAACGCCAAGATCAATGAGCTGAAAGTTCGCAAGCTCCAACACAACCCAGTCGCTAGGCTGTATATTGTCTGCAAGCATATCAAGTGGCGGAATTCCGATGTTGCCACCAAGATGGACTTTCTTTCCGCCAGTCTCAAGTATTTTAGCAATAAGAGTAGATGTGGTTCCCTTGCCTTTCGTGCCTGTTACGCCAATGATCGGAGCAGGGCAGACACGGAAGAATTCTTCAGTAACTGTGGTTACTTTTCGTAGTATTCGCTCACCATTCACCGCCACGATATCGCGTGGATGAACGGCTGGTGATCTGATAATGAGGTTAAACCGGTCAAGATCAGCAAGATAATTCTCTCCCGTCTGTACTTCGACACCACTAGGTGGCATGGTATCAGCATTGCTGTCGCAGATAGTTATTTCATTTCCTTTGCCCCAATAGTTCAGGGCTGACTGACCCTGTTTGCCAAATCCAAGTACTGCAATTTTCATCTCTCTATAATACCCCATAACCCCACTTGTACGACATCTTTGTGAGAGGTCCGTCCTCTCACTCATTTAAAATGTAGTTGCACTATAGTCCAAAACGTTACATTCAAGTGAGAGGACGGACCTCTCACATTTTTTTAAAAAATATAATGCTGTTGCTTGCAAATATGTTTCGGAGGTGTATTCTTTGTGTCAAAAGAGGTAGATTATGCCAAGCAAGAACGTCATTAAAGAGTTTGAGCCACAGCAATACTATCATGTCTACAATCGTGGAGTGGAGAAACGTGCAATATTTTTAGACGATAAGGACTACACAGTCTTTATCGGGCTAATTAAGAAGTATTTGTCTGGTGAGAACAATAATATGAACAACCGCCACGCGTTTAAAAGACTAGACAAAGATGTGAGGCTTTTGAGTTATTGTCTGATGCCTAATCATTTCCATCTTTTGTTATACCAAAATAGTGAAGACGGGATAACGAAGTTCTTACGACGTCTAGCCACAGGATACGTTATGTATTTCAATCAACGATACGGAAGGGTCGGGGGTTTGTTTCAAGGCCGCTACAAGGCGTCTATGATTAATGCAGATGACTACCTGCATCATATATCTCGATATATACATCTGAATCCACGTGACTATAAAACATGGCCGTACTCGAGTTATCAGTACTTTGCACGCACTAGGGTAGCACCAAGGTGGCTTAGCGAGGATCAGGTACTTGATCTATTCGACAACAACAGATACGAATATGTAAAGTTTTTAGATGATTATGTTGAAAATCATAACGAACTAGAATCGATTAAATGGCAACTTGCTAACGACGCAGAAGATTAGGACTTCCTAGGTACTTGCAAATAATGAAGAATGTGTTTTTTGAGTGAGAGGACGGACCTCTCACAAAGATGCAAGAAATGGTAAGAAGTAGACATAAGAGGTTAGCAGAGGTAGAATACAGAGAGTATATAAAAGATAAAAAATGACTCAAATACAGAAACACGCGAAAGCTCGGCGAAACTGGAAATACCCGGTAGTTCTTGTGGGTGTGTTATTTGTTGTTGCAAGTTCTTTTTACTTGCTCACAAGAGATACTCAAACAGCCACACCTACTTCTCCGAGTTCTCCACCAAAAGTTACCGGGACCAAAGAGCTAGAGAAGTCTACGGCTGAAGACAAGCCAGAGATTCCGGCTGTTCCTGCTGTTACTCCGGGGGCGGTGGTAGCAGAACCGATCAAAGAAAAAGACGCCCATGCCAGCACAATACTAAAAGAAAAAGATTATCCCCAGTATCGCTATGAAGCATTAGCAACGACAAACGACCAATTTGTGTCTGGTAGCTGGTACCATTCCACGATTCAATCAGATCGAGCGTGGGATCTGAGCACAGGAAGTAGCAGTACGGTGATAGCTGTTGTCGACAGTGGTTTTGCGCTCGCTCATGAAGATCTGACTGGTAGATGGCAGACAAATAGTGGTGAGCAGGGCAATACGACCGTAGGTGGTATATGTTGGACGGGGAGTGCGGTCAGCAAGACGACGAACAGCTGTGACGATGACCAGAATGGCTATGTAGACGACTGGCGAGGCTGGGACTTTAGTACTAATGATAATGATGTGCAAACAGGGGCGGTGAACCCTACAGGTAACGGAACTCAGCACGGCACGCTGGTAAGTGGAATTATTGCAGCGACTGCCAATAACTCATTGGGAAATGCAGGGATCGATTGGCAAGCAAAGATAATGCCATTGCAAGCACTGAGCGACAACGGCGTAGGATATACCTATGATATTGTCTCAGCAGTTGAGTACGCGGTAGATAACGGGGCAGATATTATCAACCTAAGTCTTGGTGGCAATGAGGTTGATGAGGCACTATTAGCTGCCGTGACGTATGCGAAGACGCAGGGCGTGCTCGTAGTTGCTGCCAGTGGTAACTGCGCAGAAAGTAGCGTAGATATTTGTGCCGGCCTGGCAACACCTGGTCGAATGACCTATCCTGCAAAGTTCGAACAAGTTTTGAGTGTTGGAGCAACGACTTCGAGCGACCTAAGGAGCTCGTTTAGTAGTTACGGACCGGAACTGGATATCGTAGCACCAGGGAGTTTGGTGGGTCCACTAGCGAGCTGGAGCAGCGTGTATACAACTAATGGCTACGTATCCTCTGCCAATGGTACGTCTTTTTCATCGCCAATTGTTGCCGGTATTGCCGGTATACTTCGTGCACAGATGGGTACGCCTACCGTTGATCAACTTACGGCAGTTCTGACAGGATCTACAGACAAGGTTGGAGATTTGACAAGTCAGAATAGAAGTAACGAATACGGATTTGGGCGAGTGAATGCGCACAAAGCTACACTACTGGCAAAAGCGATTGTAACTCCACCAGGCAACACTGGAACAACTGCAATCGGGCCACACTACCCGGCACAGGGTGGCATAACTCGTTCCAGAACAGGAAATGTCCAAACTGATGAGTGGGTCGTTGTAGCCTGTCGAGTTGATATTAGTGATTCGTGTAGTTCCGTCGTAACGAACGGCGGCTCGGCAATCCGCACGCAGCCAGCAGACAGTACTAAAGCAGCAAGCGTGTACTATATGTTTGTAAAAGGCTCGAGCTTGAGCGCGGGCACGTCTACCGTATCTGTGCATAGTCGTGACTATGCAACGAATGTTGGAAGCTTGGTTAAATAGATTAGCTATCGATTGTTTTTTTGACGAGTTCAGCAACTTGACGAGGAGTCATATCAGCTTTTAAGATAACGGCACTAACGCCTTGTTTCTTGATAGATTCAGGGATTTCTTGTTCGCCCATATTAGTCAGGATAACGACCTTGATGCTTTGTCCCCAGGCTGTTTTTCGTAACAACGTGAGCATTTCATCACCATTCATTTCGGGCATCATAAGGTCTAGAAGAATAATATCTGGAACCATTTTTTCGCAGAGTTCGAGTCCTTGTTTGCCATTTTCTGCGGTCTCTACACTGTAACCTTCTGATTCGAACTTGATTCGGTACATCTGGCTAATAGCCTGATCGTCCTCAATAATTGCAACTTTTACTGCCATACACCAATAGTAGTGTAACTTGAGCATAATGACAATGCCCTTGGAACTGAGTGAAGAATCGCTAGTCCCACAAGAGAGGCGCAAAATAATCGTCAATAGTCTCTGCCCGGCGGATCAATTTTGCGCTTCCGTCAGACTTGAGCAGCACCTCTGCACTCCGTAGAAGCCCGTTGTAGTTAAAGCCCATGGCATGGCCATGAGCACCGGCATCGTGAATGACTACTATGTCGCCTTCCACTATTCCTGGCAATTTGCGGTCTATGGCAAACTTGTCATTATTCTCACACAGAGCACCGACAATATCATATGTATGTGATTGATCGTTGTCTTTGCCCAGTACGGTGATATGGTGATACGAGCCGTACATGCCAGGTCGCATGAGGTTGTGCATCGAGGCATCAAGTCCAATGTATGTTTTATATTTGTTCATGACGTACTGAACCCGGCTGACAAGATAGCCGTGAGGGCCAGTAACGAACCGTCCGTTTTCAGTGTACACACGAATATTACGCCCGGATTTCTCTATAACGCCTTGGATGAGTTTGGATGCTTTTACAATATCGAATGGTTTTTGGGCAGGAAGGTAGTTTAATCCAAAGCCACCGCCCAGGTTTATGAATGATATTGTTACATCAGCTTTATTCTCTATTTCTGTGACCGCATCGAGAAGTAGCTTGGCGGTGTCTTCAAAATAATTAACATCCAGTTCATTGGATGCCACCATGGTATGAAGCCCAAACTCAGAGATGTTTTCTTTGTTTACTATTTCGAAAGTTTTTATGAGTGCATCAAGGCTCATGCCATATTTAGCTTCAGTCGGCTCGCCAATAATAGCGTTCCCTGATTTAAGATCGCCCGGATTATACCGGGCGGCAAAACTGGTGAGCTTGCGACCGTTTAATGCTTCAACAAAAACTGGTACTTGAGAAAGATCGTCGATATTCACCGTGGCATCGAGCTCGATTGCTAATTCAAAATCTGCTTTGGGTGTGTTATTGCTGGTAAAAAATATGTCGTGTCCTGGAATCCCGAGTTTCTGCACCATTAGTAGCTCGCTACGTGAAGAGCAGTCAAAACCCATGCCTTCCTCGTGAAGAAGTTTAAGTATCGCAGGAGTGGGAGTAGCTTTTACTGCAAAGTAATTTTTGTAACCTTTAGACCAAGAAAATGCAGAATTGATTTGCTGAGCAGTACGGCGAATACCTTGCTCGTCATAAATATAGAGGGGTGAGCCAAACTTCTCGGTGATGTCGCGCACTTTGTGCAGATTGAACGGTAATTGCAGATCTTTTTTAGCCATGGCGCATATTATACCTGGTTATCTGTAGAAGTCGTATGGTACGTTGAACTTAATATCTCTTTGATGATCTCAAAAATCTGCTTTGGTGTGTGGTGGGCTTTGATGATATACCGGTCGAAATCGAGCAGGTCTAGTCGCCAGGGAGCATGACTGCGGTTTATATTAGCCGTGATTACGACGCTGATATTTTTACCCCATTCTGTCGCACGCATACGCTCAAGCATCTCATCGCCGTTCATGTGCGGCATACGTAGATCGAGCAGAACCAAGTGTGGCTTACGATTTTTGACTAGCTCAAAACCATCGTGTCCATTCGATGCTGTGTCTACCTCAAAACCCTCGTTTTCCAGCTTGAACTTATACATCTGGGCGATTGCTTTATCGTCTTCAACTATTGCTATTTTTTTTCGCACAAGATCTGATGATACGCAATTTTGGCACGCCTTGCAAGACGATTATGCTATGAAAAACTAATCTAGATGAAGTTGTAAACAAAAGTCCATATTGGGATAATAGAGGAATGTTCAAATATGAATTTTGTGAGCCGATGACAGATATGTTCAGCAAATCAAGCTTGGTGATTCTCGATTTTGATCAGATACCGAGTACGCTACAGGACGAGGCCAACATTAAGAGATTCTTTGAAGAGTGTGAAAGAGCTGGACTAGACCCAAAATCCCCAGCATACCGCCAAGAATTTAACGATAGGTTACTCCAAACATTAGGGTCACGCTATCTAGTAGGCCGATATGGCGAGGACAGAAGCGCGATGCTTGCAGATTCTGAAATCGCCAGGCAGGGTAGGACTATACACCTAGGTATTGACGTTTTTTCGAACGCTCTTGAATCAGTATACTCTCCCTGTGATGGGGAAATTGTTAGAGCTGATAGGGAAGAGACCAGCCATGGGTATGGAAATTACATAATAATAAAGCCTAGTAAAAGTGAAGGTTTGTATGTTTTCCTCGGTCATTTATCTGCTGATCTACCAAAACCAGGTCCGGTTAAAAGTGGCAAAAAGATCGCTCGTTTAGGTGATTATGTGAATAATGAGAATGGGGGCTGGTCTCGACATCTCCACATTCAATTGTTGACTGGTCTTCCCGAAGACGGTAGGACGCCTGATGGTTATGCGACCCAAGAAAACTTTGCTCGAGAAGACAGCCCATATATCGATCCCATGCCATTCTTCTCGGGGTGGCAGGTTGATAATTCATCTGAAGGTCATATCGGGTACAATAACTAACATGCATACAAAAAAACAACTCAAGACCTTCTTTGACCTTGCCACTGACGATACGCTCCACACGCCTTTTATGTTGGTAGATCGTGAATCAATACGTAGTAAGTGTGTTGAATTCAAGAAACATCTATCTGACACCAAGCTGTACTACGCTATGAAGTGCTTTAATGACGAGGAAGTACTGAAGTCAGTTGATGATCTGGTTGATGGATATGACGTTGCCTCGGTGGCAGAGATAAAAACTTTATTAAGTCTTGGTGTAGCACCAGAACGCATGACCTATAGCAATCCGGTCAAAAGCGAACAGGATATCAAAACTGCTTTTGCTCTGGGTATTAACAACTTTGCTTTTCAGTCGCCAAGTGAGGTCAAGAAGCTTGCCAGTAATGCGCCCGGTGCGACAGTATATCTCCGAATTCATGTTTCGGATGCAGCCAGCGAGATATCATTCTCTTCCAAGTTCGGTGCTAGCCAGCACGACGCAGTAGTTTTATTGTTGCAAGCTAAGCAAGCAGGACTAAACCCAGTTGGCATTACGTTTCATGTGGGGTCACAAGCAGAAGATCAAAAAGTATGGTCAAAAGCACTGCATGTCTGTAATAAAGTAATCAAAGAATGCGCAGCACAAGGTATTGAACTGACTCTTGTAAATCTGGGTGGAGGCATTCCGACCCAGTACAACAAAACAGATCCTGAGTTTACGACCGTGGCTAAAAGTATAAAAGAAGCAGTGCAGGAGAACACACCATCGCTATCGACTCTAGCAGAACCAGGCCGTTATCTTGTGGCAGATTCATCCGTTGTTGTAGTCACTATTATTGGAATCGAAATGCGACAGGGCATGCCGTGGCTATTCTTAGACACAGGAACATTCCAATCATTCTTTGAAGTTTTTGAATTCGGCTATTTTCCGTATCCTGTGTATTCACTCAGGCACCAGGTTAGCGGAGAAAGCAAGGGCTCAGATACAGAATATGCGCTGACAGGCCCGTCTTGTGACTCGTACGATACTATGACCAAGTCTATCTACCTACCCTCTGATCTGGTAGAGGGTGACAAGCTTGTTATTGGAATGAGTGGCGCCTACACAGTTGTGTATGGCTCTGATTTTAATGGCTTTTCAGTGCCCAAACGGAAATATATCTAGGTTTGCGTTTCAGTTTGTAATAGTTCGGTATCCGTTACGTTGGGGGTTTTGGATTGATGCTTTTTTATTCTGCTTTGCACGAATTCGGAGGTCATTGAAAGTGCGGCGAGACCAAGCCAAACATAGCGATTACCCACTACATTATTTTGAATGTCATTCGCCAACTCCATATGACCATTCTCGGCAAGCTGCATCAGTGTCTCTGAGATAGTAAGTCCTAGGATTGCGCCGAGAACACCAGCATTTGCAGATACTTTTAAATTTAGTCGACTGGTTTCTTCGGGCGTGTATCCGTTTGCTGTTGCAGTGCCCACGAAAATAGTTGATCCAATACCAATTGTTGTTGTACCTTGTTTTCTGTTTATCCTGAACCTTTCGCGCAAGCTCATTTTTGGCTCTTCGTCAGGAATTATTTCTTGGTCTTTATGAGTCTCTACGCTATCAACTGGAAGTTGTCGTTTGTTCTCAACTCCAGCCAGGGAATCGGAAAATGTATCGACAAATCCGGGAAAGGAATCTGTAAACTTTGCAACACTTCTTGGAAATTTATGTAATGCGCGGCCAAATACCTCGCCAACACCTCCACACCAGAGGAATATGGTGCCGCCGGTCGCGAGGCCAGTCAATAGACTGTTATGTGAATTTTCCATCACGTAAGTAGCAACTTCAGGTACGAGAACAATCGATACTCTAGCACGGTCTAAGACCTGTGATCCGAGAGCGGCTATACCCCATGTAACAGCACTAACTTTATTGGGATTTTCTGAAAACTCTTCGCGGGCTGTTTCATAAATTCCAGAAAATTTTTCACCTAACGAAGGGTCATTTTCTTCGGGTGAAGCAACGTTTGGGAAACAAGTTTTTTCTAGGTATTCACCTATAATTTTATGTGCTGTCGCATCTGGGATGCCGTGGTAAGCATCCTCATGTGCAGCAGTTGCATTAGCAGGGAACACCTGTGAAAACGAAGGCTCATATTTCATAAAAACATATTACCATAAAACACAAAAAAACGCAAATATGTGTAACTAGTGTAAAATGATTAAGAATACGTAAATAAAGTGAGAAAATTGTGGATATACTTCATACAACAGGCCCTGAATTTCAGTCACAACCTGCAAACTTTGATGACTATAGGGAATTCTGTGATCAGACCTCTCAGTCATATCGTCCTGTAGGAATCTTGACGCCAGAAAAATATGAATTGGCACTCCAGGATCCAACAACACATGTGATAGACACAACAGGTGGACGAATTCCTCTAATCGCGCGGATCGAATATTCCGATGGATATGACATCGATAGGTGTAAGAAGTTGACAGGTACACAGGATGTCTTCCTCTTATCCGCGCCTCCCAGTGCTCTTACTGAGAAAGTAAACCTTGGCATACCACAAGGAAGTGCTGTGATTGTCGAAAGTGCAGCCATAGAAGACGATGCCAACAAAGAAACCTTATTGGGAAATATATCTAATAAGGATAACGGACAATTAGCTATACATGATTTTGTTGACCCACGAATAAAAGAAGAAGACCATGCGAACGCATATATGGGTTTGTACGCAAGTCAAACACGGATAACTGAGCCTACGCTGACAGTACCGGAGGCAAAAGGAAGCCTAAAATCCGCCTTCGAGTTGAAAGAAAGTGAACTATTGCCAGAAAGCGGTCTTACGCTATTTGACTCCTCTGATTTAAAAACAAACCCACAATTGTCCGAAGCTTTATGGGGTTTGTTCAAAGACAGGTTTCAGTGGCTAGGTGACTATCATCCGGTATCGATGGAGGATACACGTGAAGTATTTGATGAGATAATCCTCTCAGAATCAACATTTATACCTGCTAAGTTTGTTGATGGTGAATTGGTCTGTGCCGGAATAGTAATGCACGACATATCAGAGGTTGATTGGCTTAAGCCGGCTACAGTACGAGGCCTAGAGGAACGCGCTAGAGACACTGATACCATACCAATGTATTTCTTTGGAGTTGCTGCCAAAGAACGTGATCCGAATGCAATCAATAATATGCAAGAAGTTGTTCATCTCCATTGTGATCTGGCAACGACTGCAGGCATTGAGTATACTTTGACATTTGAATCATCCAACATGTCTTCCTTATATATACCAAGAGTCACTGAACAATATATAAATTCTTCCAGTAGCGTAAAACTGACAGAGGGCATTACTGAAATTGAAGAATTGAGATACTGGTTTATAACGGTTTGATACTGTATTTTTTCAGAAAGCCAATGGGTTTGAGCCCAAGCTTATGGTCTCTAAGCCCTTCGAGGCCTAAATCTTGCTCAAAGTTTATATATTTTATACCTGATTGAGTCACTCTCGCGGCAAAAGCAAACAGCATGAAATCGAATATGTAGCGGAAATTATAACTTGTTTTAATATGATTCAGAATTACGAAACCTTCTTGGGGTGGAACTTGGTACAGAATGAACCCTTCGAGTTTTCCATCAATATAGATACTAAAATTACGATTATCTATCTCTCTAGATATATCAAGGCTTGTATTTAAAGCTTTGACTTCTTGTAAATCTACATCATTTTTCGTGAGCGTAAATGCTTTATCCCAAGTATGAAGATTGTTTATCATAAAATTGATAGTGTCATCGTTCATCTCCAGCTCTCTCAGAATTATGGTGTCCCCGTACTCTCTTATCGAGGTTCTGACAATTCGCCGCAACTTTCTCGATTCGCTGCCGAGCATTTTTGCCATTCGATTTGTTTCGAGGATGTAGTCAAAGCTATCACGCTCTTCTTCTATGCTGAAAGAATGTTTTTCGTTAATTCCTTCATATGTGACTGCAGGAACAAAAGACAGTTCCTTGCATATACCACTCGTGAACAGCTTGCGGAGCGTGCCGTCAATATCGTCTACGCCAAGCACTGTCATGGTCAGGCTTCCGTCGGTTAATGAATTTGTAAAAGTAAAAATAAGATTGTTGTTTAGCTCACTTACTTTTAAGTCATCGTTGAAGTTTAACCATATTAGTAGATTACCAAAAGCAAAATCAGCATATGGTTCGAACTGCGAATAGTAAGGTATGTACCACTGTTTATCTTCCGTAGTGAACGGACGAAATTTAGGAAATGAAGGAACCTGAGTTTTTAGGTCGAAATTGTTAGTGGTTTTTACAGTTTGCATGAGATAATTAAGTAAGTATAAACATAAAAGCCGGACAAAAGTCAAAAGATAAACATATGCAAATATTTCCAATCGCTGTGTATGTGCCCTCAATCATCGGTATTTTATTGATCGGGCTTACAACGAGCTTTCGCCGTAATGTAAAAGGTGCAATATATTTTTCACTAATGGCATTTAGTATTGCCGTTTGGCTTTTTCTACAGTTCATTGCCCAGCTACGTGTCGATGGAGTACAGGATTTATTTATTGTCAGAGCTTCTAGCGCGGCATCCAACCTATTCCCGATTTTCTTCTTGTTATTTATCCGTCATTATTTGGACTTGCATCTAAAAAAGATCATTTTATACGGCACGATCATGGTCTATGGAGCGCTAACCGTACTAAATTTTACGCCGTTAATGATCAAAGAAGTAGACGTAACTCCTTACGGTATTGCCGTAAAAGAAGCAGGGAGCTTATATTTTGTTCAAATACTTATAACATTCGGGATATATATTTATGGTCTTGTGAAGCTTTTTCAGAAAAGCAGAGCCGTACCCCAGGCCGAGAGGGGGCGCTATAGCCTCCTTTTCTTTGGAATACTACAAGCGCTTCTTATTAACACAATAGGTACTACAGTTCTGGTCGATTCAACGCTAATTCAGATTGCCATGGTTGAATCGTTTCTCGTAATGGTTGGGTTTATAGCATATGCTATTGTGAAACATAAGTTATTTGATGTTAGACTCCTTGTTGCTCGTTCTCTTGGTTATATATTAACGTTAGCTACTCTGGTAGGGGTTTATGTATTTCTGGTGTTCGGCCTGTCAACTCAGTTCTTGGGAGTTGCCCGGTTGACGTCGGTACAGGAGGCGGTATATATCCTTGCGACATTAGTTTTTGGTTTCAGCCTGGCACCTCTCAAAAAGTTTTTTGACCGACAAACTAACAAGTTATTCTATCGAGATGCATACGAATCACAAGTTCTACTAGACGATCTTAATAAAATACTTGTTGGAAA
>CAYJDY010000001.1:0-63499 GCA_964369045.1 uncultured Candidatus Saccharibacteria bacterium | reverse complement strand
TAGGCTCTACTGCGAAGCCCTTAGTCGCAAAAAAGAGAAGATTATTACCGCAAAGACGATAGCCAATATCGTCAGCATCATCGGTATAAAGCCAGATTGATTGTCTTTAAGCTTTAGCATAATAAGCTTATTGTAAACACCACGTCGTTCAAAAACAACCTTTACCTCAGATGATGCACTGGAGTGCGCGATGTGCAACAGTGACCGTAACCTTGCAATCACCATCAATATCGAACACCTCACCATCTAACTGAACATGTAGAGGCTTGATGGTGCGAAAGGTGAATTTGTCTGTTCTCTCCTCGTGAGGCACCCCGACAGTTGCTGATTTTAGCATTTCACGAATCAGTTTTGCCCTGTTCTGATCGGTGGTAAACACTTCGAACTTACCATCATCAACACGCGCTGTCTTGGACAACGAAAAGATTTTGGACATCTTACCGACATTACTAAGTATGATGTTACTGAACTCACTAATTTCACCTTTCATAACTACTGAGAAGGGTTTTACCTTGATTAACGTCTTCATAAATATCACGGCCTCGTTCTTAGAATTGAGGTCTGCATCATTCAGTGCCTGACCGATGTCAGAAGTAAGCCCAAAGCCAATATACGAATGTGCATAGCGATGCCAAGGCTTGCCATCCACACTGGCAGTTAGTTTTAGTGTGTCAATATTCTGAGCTTTAGCCTGGAGGATTTGCCGAATAACGTAAGGCTTGTGCATTTGCTTGTAATGGTCGTTGGCATTACCCGATGGAAGTAGACCTGTTACAGCACTGTCAGCTCCTTTTGCATTTAATACCCCGTTGATCACTTCGTTATAGCCTCCATCGCCACTCGAAGAGATGATTAGTGGACGGGCACCTCGATTTGCAATATCCTGCGCTAGTTCTTCTGCATGCCCAGCATGACGAGTTGGCACAATAGTCGTATGCTCTTTGTAGCGAGTCCGTGCCAGCCTGCGCTGAAAACGCTTAGCATTTTTTTCACTCGGCCCAGTGCTCTTTGGATTATACAAAATTGTGATCGAACTAAAGTCTACCATGTAAACAGTATAGCCGATTTGTGCCATGCAAGTATTGCTATACTAGTGAGGTGATCATTCTACTGCACTCTTCGAAAACCATGCGTACCACCGCGCATCACAGTAAGCCTAGCCATCAGCCTTTACTACTACCTAAGGCCGAGATTCTTGCAGGCTATCTCAAGTCGCTCGACGATAAACAGATTGCAAAGATCATGAAAATCAAACCAGATTTGGCGGTAAAAACGACTCGTACTATTGCGAATTGGAATACTAGACCATCAGAACAGGTGACTGCAATTGACACCTTCTTAGGAGATATCTACAGCGGACTGCAAGTTGGATCTTTTTCTGCAAATGATCGGCAGTATGCCGACAAAACGCTTATTATTCTATCTGGGCTTTATGGCCTAATCAGACCACTCGATGGCATTCGCCCATATCGACTCGAAATGGCCTACCGGCTCTCTGGTTTTACAACCACGAGTCTCTACCAGTTCTGGGGTGATGATATAGTCAAACAACTCCCTGCAAGTGGGACCATTATGAACCTCAGTTCAGTAGAGTATTCCAAGGTTGTAACAGACTACGTTGATCCAAGCCGAGTTATTAGTCCGCGTTTCTTGACCATGAATCCAAAAACAAAAGAGCCAACTTTCGTTGTCGTGCATGCCAAGATTGCCCGAGGGGCGCTTGCCCGCTGGCTTATCCAGAATCAGGTACAAGACACGAAAAGTTTGGCAGGCTTTAATGACCTCGGATACAGCTACGATACATCGCTCAGTACGCTATCGGAACCAG
This sequence comes from uncultured Candidatus Saccharibacteria bacterium, assembly GCA_964369045.1. Taxonomy (GTDB): domain Bacteria; phylum Patescibacteriota; class Saccharimonadia; order Saccharimonadales; family AWTP1-31; genus CAYJDY01. The sequence goes on along the minus strand of CAYJDY010000001.1, from coordinate 61,671 downwards.
TATTTGTCTGCCAGGATTTCAAGGGCTTGGGATTAAGTGTGCGGTTGACCTGAGCTTTTAGCGTTTTTTAATAGTCGCGCTGTAATCCAGATGCTCACCCGCCCTGATAAGGCGTACGAGGCGTAATACTCGAATTCCTCGCAAAGCTTCTGCAATCGAATCAGAAAGAGGAATAGCGGCAAAAATGAAGTACCAGTTATGACGTAGGTACTTCCGTCTATCATGAGTGAGAATAAGACTTAGGCAAAAATCGGCCAAAAATATACAAGCAATTACGATATCAATATGGTTGAGGCTCTTCAGCATCTGAGGAGATGGATTGGAAAAAAACTCAAATAATACCAGCCCTATGCTTAATAGCGCCAGAGCACCGAGAACAAACTCTTTAAATATAAACCATCGATGTCTACGTAAATGCTTTTTGTTCTTAGCCATAACTTATAGTGGCTTACACACTTTTAATGTTTTGATCTCGTAGCACCAGTTTAGACCATTAACATTTTCGGGAATCATGTAACTAAGTTCACCTGTTGCGTGCTCGCCGATCTTATATTCACGAGCATCAAAAGGTTGCTCCAACGTAATTGGTGATAGCTCATATTTTTTTCCTGCAGCGTCCACAATAAATGACTGAAGAAGTGGTGATAACCACGTTGGTGCATCCAGATTATGTACGACATCGACATCGACAATAGCATAATGTTGGCCCGGCATCGGCTGAAACGCAGGGTCACCATCGCTATACGAAACAGAACTAATTATTGCTACGAGTGGAGGTATTTTTGTCGCTGGTGCGTTTGTCTGAGATTGGCTAACTTTGCTAACTTGATCTTCATCATAATTGATATAGTCCCTGATCATAAATACCCCAAGCCCGAATATGATTAACAACACTACCAGTAGAATACCACCACTGACTGCTGCAATCGGTTCTTTGTGTTTTGCCGCAATAGGTCGACGAATACGATGTTTTTTATGTTTTTCGTTTGTTTCCATTATCCTTGTACCTGTCCCACTCTGTAACTGTTAAGTACACTGTATGCACTCGAGCCATGCGAATGTTGTCTACCACCCGTGCTGGCCGAGCCATTCATATAGCTCGTAATATCGTGCCCACAGGATGATGAGTTAAACACCCCTTTACCGCCTGGATGATTGTTTACATACGCTGTAACAATATAGTAGTAGCCGTTATAGATCATCCAGCAGTCACTCTGACTCGCGTGTGCGGCAACTTGTGCATTCGTGCACGTTCCACCAGACTGCCCACAAGCAACAGGAGCATTGCCTACCGTTACGGTTACTTGTTTTGTTGCGGTTCCGCAAGTAAGCGTAAACGTCTTTGTACTGGTAAGGTTACCGGTGGATTTGGTACCACTGGTGGCAACTGCACCAAGCGTGGAAATACTGCATGATGTTGCGTTAGCTGAAGTCCATGATAATGTCGATGCACTGTTGTAGCTTATCGACGAGGGAGATGCAGAAAAATTGCTAATCGTGGCCGTTGCGGTTGTTGATCCACCGCCTGAGGTTGTGCCTGTTTTTGTTCCTGTGCTATTTGTTGCGCCACTGTTACTACTTCCTGTTGCGGATTTATTGCTACTCGTTCCACCTCCTGTACTATTAGATGCTGACGATCCAGTATCGTTTGTCTGTGATCCTTGACTTGAAGCACCAGTACTTGTAACATCGCTAGACTGCAGTCCAGACGAGTCTGAATTGGATTCACTGCCAGTTTGGATAGACGATTCGTTGCCGATCTTATCTAGTGTCTTGCTTCCAAAAACCAGACCAGTAAATAAGATTAGTACGGTCAGTACCCCACAAGAGATAAGCGTAACGGCAACTGTATTCTTTAGTGTTAGATATTTTAGAATTTTGTTCATGACATTGTAAATTCCTCTGAATGAATATTGATCGACTTCACCCCCTTAGCTCTGAGCTGTTTACGTAGGGCTTTCATCATGGGCGGTGGGCCACATAAGAAAATTTCTTTACCCTTTAGATTTCCTGATTTTTCTTCTAGGAAATTAGCGTCGATGAACTTCTTGGTTTCGTCTGTAATAAATGGAATATACTTAAACGAATCAACTTTGGCAGGGTTTATACCGGCAAAGACCTTGTCACCAATGAGTTCATCTTTACTAACAACGCTGTAAAACAAAGAGATTGGCGGTGAAGTTTTGTCGAGTGTAGCTGCCATGCTTAGGAAGGGCGTTATTCCGATACCGCCCGCAACCCAAATTTGATCAGCATTTGCAAACCGCTGGTAGTTAAATTTACCGAATGCTCCCTCCACCTCGGCAACGGTACCAACAGGGAGAGTGAGTAGCGATTTGGTATGATCTCCCAGTGCTTTTACGACGACACGAACTACGCCTTCCGATGGACTTGAAGCAATGGAAAACGGATGTACCTCCGGCAAGATTCCATGATGTTTTTGCCAGAGGAATCTTACAAATACAAACTGCCCAGCCTGAAACGGCATTCGATCTTCAACTGCTTTGAGGTCAATCGAGACGACACCCTTTGGCAACAGCGCAACCTTAGTCACCTGAAATGGGTATCGACGGACAAAAATACTACCAAATAGCGTTCGATAGGTGAATGCCCCTAGACCTACGACCGCCCAGAACAGCATATACAGCTTTAGCAGTGGCATGCGGTCGACATCAGAACTAATAAATAGCACGTGTAGGGCTGCAAAGAAAAAAGCAGGTCCCAAGAATTTATGAGTGAATAACCAAACGCGGTACGGGAGCTTAATGAAAAACGTCAAGATGAGCAGAACTACCATGCCAGTAAACGCAATAAAGCCAAAATTTATTGCTACTTGTTGTTGAACAACTTGAAAATTTTCGTTAAGAGTTATGGCTCTTGGCAATAATGCCAAGGCGGCCAACCTGAGTGTAGACATTGCGCTCGGTTCTATATAACGTACAGCCAGTAACACAGGATGTATAGCTAACAGAATTAGAGCGATTCCTCCTGTTAGATGGTGTGCAATATAAACGCGGTTTAATCCGTTAAAAAATCGCTCTAGCCAGTGACGCCTAATGCTGAGGACCATGTTAATCGCATACAGAACAAACCCGACAAGTCCTGCCATTTTTCCGAGGCTCGATGCAATGCCGTACCAAGAGCCAGTATTTGTCCAGAACCCACCGCTTAGCATCAATGCAAACACAGGTATGGCACTAAAAAGAATAATCAGCGACCACCCGCCGTATCGTTCGAGCCAAATGTCTATATAATCTGCATCATTCAATGAGTTATGTTTCCTCACTATAGATTACCGTAAGCAGTAAGGACGAGCAATGATTATTTGTCTATCGCCGCTACTCGAAGTTGGATCATCTCATGCACTGTTGCATCAGAAAGAGGGTGCTCTATTGTAAACTGGACAGTTCCCTTAGACGTTTTGTAACCATCCAGCTTATTACCAAGCTCGGCAATTGCTTCAGCTCCAGGAAACAGGCTCATATGATCTTTGAATGCAGAGTACGTAATCAGGTACTTACCCTTGTACTTAAATCCTGGCATGCCGTAGCTTATACCTTCAGTTGCGTCAGGCACAACACCTTGTATTAGCTTGCGAATCCTCTGTAGTTCACCCTTTTGTGGTTGTTCAATTTTGTCTAAATATTCATCTATTTCATTCATGACCCTAGTATACCAAGTCCTGTTTATTTATTGCGCGCAGGAGTATGATAAAAAAGAATAAGGAAGGGAACAGCGTGAAAAAAGATAAGACAAATTATCAGAGTATCGGTAATCATGGTGGTGCTGGTGGTGTTTGGTTTCTGGGATTTGTAGGCACACTAGTGTACTACCTACATTTTCATTCTGGAACATTCAAACTCGTTGTAATGGCGTTTATTAAAGCCATCTTTTGGCTGGCTTTCTTAGTCTATTACTTACTGCAGTTCATGAAAATTTAAGTATTTACTCTTGCGTTAATTGGGGTTGTTGGCGTGTGTTAGCGTCTCCCAGAAGAGAGCATTGCCAATAGGCGGATTACGGAGTCGCTCTGCAGCTTTCTTGGTGTTGGGCATTGCAATTGCCTTTCTGTTGGCATAGTGGTTATAAGCGAGTTCAAACCCTGCAAAAGCACTACCGCCACCGCCATTAAAGCTAGGGCACACCCACGGAACTCCCGTGGGCGCCCCACCGCTGACAGCAACAGCACTTATGTTATTACCGAGATTTGTATCGTTGGTAAGTGGCTTGCCGGCAGCAACCAGACGATCAGCAAGTATGTTGGTGTACTGAGCATGCAGTTCATAGGCAGTCACGATACGATCTTTCTGCTCACCATAGAGATCATCCCCCTGGATTCGTGCACTTTCTGCAGAGTTAATCATTGCGCCAAAGCCCATCATTGTATGCCCAATGTCGCGACAGGTTTCATTACTAAGGCCACTGATGTAGCTGTTGGCGTTATACCAGCCACTCTCCTTGAGAGTCTTAGCATCAACTGTCTTGGGCGCAGTGACATAGTATTTGAGGCCATTGGATCCTGTCAGCCATGTCACGCTCTTGAACGGTGTCAGCGGCAAAGCACCATCAGATGTCACATAAATATATCGGGGAACTTCTTGCCGCCAGTAGGCCAGGCCTTTATCGTAGATTGCCCTATCATTAGTGAATATACCAATGTTTGTCCAGGCTTCGGCGACGCTCGTTTCCCAGTTGGTCGTCCTGGTCCAGCCTGATCCAAGTGCATCCATAGCAACTGTCTTAAAGTAGTTTTCCGCCTTTGCGATGTCGGATGTATTCCAGCCACTATACGTGTAGCGGATAATCTCCAAGCCCCGTGTCATTGTCTCGGTACTCCAGGCAGTATCGAGTAGTCCACTGCCATATGCTTGAGGGCATCCACCACCCGAGCACGTCGTCGTGTTGTCTCCCGGATTACCGTATACGATTGCACCATTAACTACTCTTGGTTGTTCAAACCAAGTCTTGGTATGAACAGAAGTCCACGCATTTATTATTTTAACAGCATTTTGCGCGTACACTGGATCGTCGGAAAAGTACCACATAAGCGCCTGTGTATACACCGCAGAAGAATCATCTCGCATAGCTGGACAACCAGCCTGTGTTGAGGCGAAGGTTGTTATATAGGCTCCAGTCGAACACTTAACTTCCGGAACTGGATGCGGTGTATACGTTTTACTGGCAAGCCTATTGCCAGACATAGCCTGATACGCACCAAGCCAGGGTTGCTGGCCCGCTTTAATTTTTGCTTTTACAAAGTCAAGCTGAGCTTTACTAACTAGTATTCCGGGGTGTACGAAAGCTTCAGCTCCAGTAGTACATCCAAACTTCACCGACTGCCCATTGGATGCATCTGAACTGGGGACAGTTTTTGCGCAACTACTAATGGTTCCAGATTCTGATTCAATCGAAGCTGACGGCGTAGCTGCTCGGGAGACAGACAACAACACCACGCCAACAACTGCAACCAAAACTACAACGAGTATTCGTGACTTTCGTTTGTCCCAAAATAGATTACGACTATTTTTCTTCATTGCGTCCCTTTACATTGCCTTGATGACAAAGTTGTAATACTAACCATAAGATTAATTGTATCAGAGAAGCTTATGCTATTTTAGGCGGTTACTTTGGCCTTGACCGAAAACTGATCGAGCGCCATGATGACTGGCAAGACTTCTCGACCGAGATTGGATAATGAATACGAGACAGCGATTTTATCAGGCAACTTTTCACTGCGAACAATCAAGTGCGCAGTCTCAAGCTTTTTTAACCGACTGGTGAGCGTAACGGGGTTGACGTTGTCGATGCTTCGTTGTAAATCGCAAAACCGGGTTTCACCGGATTTTAACGTGTCGATAATGCGCAGCGTCCAGTAGTCACCGAGGAGTTTCATGGTGCTAATACAGGTTGTAGATGAGGTGCTTGTACTGTTCATAGAATTATATTTGCTATAAAAATTATAGTGACCTATACTATTGTTACTACATAAATTATAGCACTAATAGAGGGGAAACACTAATGAGGGCAGCGCAAATTAATGAATATGGTGATACATCAGTTATAACAGTCGATGAGATCGATAAGCCAGTGCCAAAAGAGGGGCAAGTTTTAGTTGAGGTACATGCTTCTAGCCTGAACCCATTCGATACAGCAATACGTGCTGGATATATGAAGGAGATGATCCCCCTGACCTTTCCCGTAACACTTGGCGGCGATATCGCCGGCGTGGTCTCTGAACTTGGGGAGGGCGTAACAACACTATCTGTCGGAGACAAAGTCTACGGCCAGGCAAATGTTGTTGCAGGAAATAGCGGAGCATTCGCTCAGTTTAGCGTGACAATCGCCACCCAGGTTGCAAAAATGCCAGAGAATCTAGACTACAAGACTGCTGCTTCTCTTCCCTTGGTTGGAGTAAGTGCCCTACAGGCGATAAAAGAACACATTAACCTTCAGTCTGGCCAGAAGATATTTATTCATGGTGGAGCCGGCGGAATCGGAACAGTTGCAATTCAGATTGCTAAAAGTATCGGTGCGTTTGTCGCAACAACTGCTACCGGTGAGCGCATTGATTACGTTAAAAAGCTAGGTGCTGACACAGTAATTGATTACAAGGCGTCCGATTTTGTGCAAGAAATTAAAGACTACGATGCAGTATTCGATACTGTTGGTGGTGACGACTTCGATAAGACGTTAACCGTACTTAAGCAAGGTGGTATTGCAGTATCAATGATTGCACACGCAGACGACGCAAAAGCCAAAGAGCACGCTGTTACGGCGATCACCCAGAGTACACATGTTACGACCGAAGCGCTCGATGAACTGACAAAACTTATTGAAGATAAGATTGTAACCCCACACGTAGACAAAGTCTTTCCATTATCTGACATCAAAACAGCCTTCGAAGCCCGCGAAGGTGGAACCGTACGTGGCAAGATTGTGATAGAGATTAAATAGACGCGTTGTATTTCTTATTCTTGCAAAACTGGTAGATGACGACGATACTTGATTTCAATAGCTAATTTGAAGGAGAAATCATGTCGGAATGGAGTCAAAATCGGGATTTAGGATCAGGGTTATCTGATCTACGTAGTAATGAATATCCAGGACGTGTGGCAATGATGGGCATTGGGTTGGATGGAGATATAGCTCTGCAAGCCTACGCTATTATGGGTCGCAGCGAGGAATCACGCGACAGAATCTTCGTACAAGATGGTACATCTATTCGCACTACAGCTCCGCGAAAAACTCCCGAGGAAATGGCAGCCACCAAAAATTCAAATCTCATATTTTATCGAGCGCTAGGGAGCGTTGGTAATGTACACGTTGTCTCGAACGGTGCACAAACCGACCCTATTCTGGACGATATTTTGTACGGATTCTCGCTCGAAGAGGCGGCGCGTCAAGCGCCAACCGTCAAAGGTACCGATCTCGAGGATATCGATCTGGCCGCATACGAGCCAGACAGCCCTAACTTCACACCGCGAATTACTGGCGTTATAGATCTACGCCCATCTACGCCTACACCCTTTGGGCTCGCTGTGGTATCGAAAAACCAAGAGACCGGTGAACCTGACTACGCCGTTTATACCACAGATCTTGATGAGCTGGAATCTGGTGTAGGCTTTGGTGTCCAGACCTACAATGGAAACGGTAACCCCCTACCATCATTCGATCGAGAACCATGGGCTATCCCCTTCGGAAGAAACACAGTTGATACAGCTCATATGTTGTGGAATACGCTCAACAGCGAGAATGTTGTCTCACTTGCTGTCAGGGCAATCGATCTCGAAACTGGTGAGGCTGTTGGTACGACAATCGTCAATTCCAAAGCTTAAACTACTCGAACAAACATCCACCAATAGGCATATACGTAAGCACCGCTGATGAACACTACACCTGTAAGCATCCAGCGCTTGTAGGTTTTACGATCGAGCCCAAGTATATATACTACCGACGTAGATAACAACACGCCTGGAAAAATTGGGCAGAGCAGAGAGAATATTCGAAGCCCATGTTTGTTAATAAATGACTGTGCTTTTTGTGTCTTCTTACTTTCTTCTTTTTGGTCAAAAACTTTTTCGATCTTACGAGTTGCACGATGTTTACTCATTCTTTCCATAAAGCGCTTGTCGGTAAGCCTGTCGCCAATATAGATCACTACAAAGGCTGATAGAAGTGAACCGAGCGCATTACCAACCCATACCACCATTGGTGAACTATTTATGGTGAAGCTTATAGGGATCGACGCACTTCCAACCACGATGCACAAAAATGCAATTTTGATAATATTACCGAGCATGGCTCTTCTCTATTTGTTTACGTTGATACTTTGCGATCAAAATCGTTGCAACCACAGTGGAATTGGCAATAAAAATATAAAATGGATAAATTATTAGCGAGACATTCCATTCTCCAACAATAACTATCGCCAAAAATCCAGCAATACTCGTCATGACCCAAGAAAACGTTGTCTCTGTATCTGGGTCTTTGTACGTTTTGTATACTGTTAAGTATGCTCCGACGGCATCAATGGCGATAATAAGGACTAATGCTATAGTTGGAGAATTAGTTATATACCATACTAACAGTCCTATCGCAGCGAACACGAGTGATAGTTTGTCGCGCCTGGTGACGCCGCCAACCCCGTATTTTATTGATAGCAAGAATATCAGGATGACAACCAATGTATCCACGCCGGTAAGCATCAGCGACCAGCCAGCACCTGAGGCAAGCTGAGAGAAGAAGGCGATGGTTGTTAATACGCTCCATATTAGCCAGCTCGCTCGCTCGGGTTTGGTGGTGCCTTTCAAAATATCACGGAAGTACGGAATAAATCCAACGACCAAAATTATTCCAATAAGGTAACCTAGGATTTCATTCATTGACTTTATAATACCAAATTAGACGTTCACGTACCCGGTTAACTGAAGTAACTCAGGGAAGTCTGGGATCAAGTTTTTCATTGCCAAGCATTCCTGTGCAGTCACCCACATGTAATCAGTGTGCGCCCCGTCCTCCAGGATGATATCTGGTAGTTTGCTGGGCTTAATCCGATACGTAACAAAACTATAGGTTCTTTCGTTATCAAAATCGTACGTACCGAGATTTTCGAGCTCTCGCTCTTCGGCTGGATATCCCGTTTCTTCTCTAACCTCTCTAATAATGGCTCCTTGCCCGGTTTCACCAGGCTCGACTTTTCCAGCAGGTAAGCCCCACGTATCACCTGCAGGTTTGTTGCTGTGCCGGAGCAAAATCAGAAACCTACCATCATACTCTAAAAAGCAACCTACAACTTTCATGTACGCATTGTAGCAACCAGGGTTGTTTTGTCTAAACTTTAACTATCTGTTCTTACCGTCGAGCTTTAATGTATCAGAGGTGTCACTGTGTGGCCCAGCTGTGCCAACATGTTTATCACTAATCTTTGGGCCATTCTTTATAACGTGCACCAAGGCCGTAGCGTGCCCACGACCAAGATCAAAATCATCTTTCAGCCACTGCACAATGTCACCTGACTTTGTATGCTCGTTAAAGCCTTTTTCTTTTGCTAGTGCGATGAATTCATTTGGTGTTTTACCCGTTTTATCCTCGATATTATCTAGATATGCTTGGAATGACATGCTGCTCCTCTTTTATTAACACTCTACTTCAGAATGATTGCACTCGCTAGTACGAGACTATAGACGATGGTATTGCCGGTATACATAATAGTCATGGGTTTTGACTTTATAAGGATGGCATACACCAAGAGAATAGCCGTAAAAACAACGTAGTAGGCCCACGTCAATATCGAAACACCGCCAGCATCCCTAGTATTCCACATTTCATACAGCTGTGGAACGGTTGCAGCGACATTAACGAGTCCCAGAATAACAATGAGCTTATCAAATTTTGATCGCCATTCGTTAGGTAACAGCTTCTTATATTCCGCCAGTGAGATTTTTATATATTTTGATTTTTGTGCCATACACTAATGTTACCAAATTTTGGCGATTACTATACGAGAACTACTGTACGGTCTTGACTTTGCCTTTTTGCAATCTAAGATTCTTAGGGGCAGCTGGACGTAATTTTTCCTGAAGGTCACGTGGCGATATCGTACCCGAGAGGACCGCGCCAAGGCGCAGGCGAAATTTCATTTTTGCATGCTCTGTTTCAGTATCACAGTCGGGCCACGGAAGTACCTGCATCATATCGTCACGCTCACGGACTAAAGTCGGGACAGGTTTAGTGCACATCATGAGCGAACGAGGTCCACTATGGCCGATTTGATCTATAACAAGCCCAGCTATCTCAACTGGTACCTCGTCGTGAAAGCTTGGAGTGACACTATCCAGAAGCTCTTTGCGCAGTTCCTCTGCTTCGGTAAAACTACCAATCGATAAACTTCCCAGTTCCCTGCGCCCATACAAATGCAGTCGTACTTTATCTGGTGCTAACATTTTTATATCACACTCCAAACCTGAAGCCACATCAGCTATGGCACTCAACCAAGGAAGTTGTTCTGGGGTGTTTCTGTAAATTCCAACAAGGAACTCTTGGTTAGATGCGGGCTGCAACATATTCATTTAGATTACTTATGCACTCGTATTTATGCAAGCATAAGTAAGTTATCTACTGCCAAATAGCAAGAATCACAGAGCCGATAGTCATCACAACCAAGAAGTAACTAGTGTTGAGCCAAAGGAATTTCCAGCTTTTTCTTGAATATAATGTAACACCGACTGTAGTTGCGGCTGTGAGGCCAAGCCACAATACTAATCCAGTAACAAGCCCACTCATGGCCGTAGTTACAGCAAGTGAGTTCAGGACAACACCCAGTGTTAGGGCTTGAACAAAAGCAGATAGGGCGACAAAGCCAATGGCGTTATTCGCATCTTTTTTTGGCATCTTCATGATGTCGATGCCGGTGTGCCTAGTCCACTGTTTAGAAAAGCCGGCTGGCGAGTACCAGTACGCTCCAACCACTACATACACAAACCAGACCACTGCCACGGCCCAGAAATTTGTTCCCGTAATTTCCAACATTTTTATACTCCTTTTAATTAATACGTCTTTAGATTAATCATAGCAGAACAGGAATAAAACTGACTATTTCAGAGGCGTGTGTAGCGCTAAGAGTTCACTCTTGAGCATGAGCTCAACATCGCCCTTTTCGTTACCCGTGATGATGAGCGTGTCGTCTGGAACTATTGGCTCATCGTTAAGCATGGTGCGACATTCCGCGCACGGATGAAGTGTTGGACTCTGGACGGCATTCACATCACCGTAGTCTGAAGGGCCGAAAGTAGCCAGTGCGACAACACGATCAAAGCCACGTTGCCTTGCTTTGGTGACTACCTCAAGCTCAGCGCATCGTTTTGGGGCGCCTTTGTACGGAGTTAGATTACCGCCAAACAGAAAGCCGGCTCGCTGATGTTCTGTGGATACTACATACGCCGATGCTCCAACATTAAAGCCCCGGTAAGATACGGCATGTTCATTGGCTGCTTTTTGTGCTAGATCTATAAGGCGTGGTATCTGTTGATATGCAGCTGCCACTGGATCGATTTGAACTAGTGGTAGTGTGCCACGATGCAGGTCAATTTCCATATCCTGTAACGTATTTGCATAGGTAGCCTGCAAGGCTGCATTATGCGCTGTTGTCTGAACATCAAAAATATCAGGTGCACGCGTGTCTCGTATTTCCGCAACATACCCGTTGACCGCAATCATATCTGGTGTAACAAACTCTATAGACATTGAGTCATATACTGTACAACATAAGTATACTTAAATCAATAGCTCAATAGCGGTACTCGTGTTACTTCCTCCTGGGGATTGAATGTCTACTTATTGTCGCCGAGCATTATAAAAATTCTGTCAGCTACTTTATGCGTCAGTGTTACGATTACGACTACGCTTAGTATTCCAAAGAAGCCCTTAATATTTATGTAACTACCAAATATCAAGTCAATTACCCAGACAAAAATAAACTTCGATATAAACATAACCAACCATACGCAAAAGAACATTACTATTCGATATACAACAGCCGTTTTGCCTATGAGTGATTTTATGATCGTATCTTTCAGAAATAACGCAAGATACGTAAGCACCTCCAATACTATTGATGCGTAAAAAATGGTTGAGAAGCTTTTGGCATATACGAGCGACGTATAGTCGTTAAAGAATGCAAGTACAACAGCATAAATCAGGGTCCCAACAAAGACCTCTTTGAACAACAATTGTTTCGAATTAAAAACACTTGCGCTTCGTTTCATGAACTAAGGATAACATTAATTATTCAGTGCCGACGGGTAGTATATCTAGTTTTCGAAGAGTCAGGTAGGCAAGAGGCAGGCTCCGCAGGTACTTGGGCGTAGTTGCGCACAGCCTATCGTATGTTTCTGCAAGCTGGTTTCTGACGGTACCCTCTGTTTTGCCTAAAATTATTGCGGCATCTTTGCAGCTTCCTGCGGATGCAGTGAAGCGTATGGCATCAACCTCTACTTGAAATAAACTTATGTCACTAACTTCAGGAGACTTTATGTCACGCAGTCCTTGATTAATTTCTGCGTCGGATAGTTCGTGTACTGCAAGTGTTGAAAAGACAGTGTCAAGTACTTGCGCCGCGCTTTTGGTACCAAGTCGCTGATGAATGGTGCGCATACGGCTGCGTACGGTACCAGTGACCAACTGGAGTCTATTGGATAGCGCCTCACGACTAAAGTCGTTTTCTATAATACCTGCCAAGATTGTTTGGCGTTGTTGTGATTGCAAGTCCAATGCGGGAGATTCGCAAATGGCTTCAACGAGAGGGTTATCCGGAAAAGCTAGTTCGACAGACATGTTAAACACTATAACAAATAATACTCCCGAAGAAGGCTTTCATATTGCCTATGCTTGGAGGTCCATCGTGGACTCTATTGGAACTATTCTAATGTCTGCTCGATCTTCATTATTGGGTCATACCAACCTTGCTCCAAAACATATGTCTGAAGCTTACGATCATATCCCGTCAGCACAGCTATGCCGACTATCAGAAATAACACGCCGATTACTTTTTTGAAATTCCCTGATGGGTTACTTAACCAACCCATTCGACTAGTAATTGTCCGCCCAGCCAGAGCGATAAGTAAAAGAATAGATGCCAAACCAAGCGCATAGGCAATCAGATATATAAACCCCTTCGCGAAAGATTGGGGCAAGATGACAGCCACGATCAATGCATAGGTCGGACTGCAACTCGAAAAGACTGGTCCGAGCGATGCACCTATTAGAACATCCCTAGTAAGTCCGCGTTTTTTTGTTGAGTACTGCATCAGTTCGTTAGATTTCAGGTACAACCCAGTCTGTAATGCAATCTTTTCCCAAACACGGGGGAAAAGCATGCTTAAACCTAGTGTGAGTACAATGATCCCAGATATCACATTCCAGACAAATTGAGGTACACCAAGGAAGGCGGTTGTTGCCTTGAGCAGTAACGAGAAAACCACGACCGAAGCCGCCAGGCTCACAACTACAACAAGTGGCTTGTACCACTGGTTGCTCTTTTTCTCATCGGGTAAAGTTCCCCCAATAATAACCGGCAACAATGGCAAAATACACGGCGCTGCTGCCGTGAGGATGCCTGCAAGGAATGAAACAACAAGAAGATGCATCAGAGTAATTCTTTAGTTATTGCCGACAAACTAGGATCGTCATATGCAACAAACTTCTTCAACTCATCACCAGTATCACTTATTTTTACCAGTGTAGTTTGAATTGTAACACCATATTTTTGTCGAAGCCTATTATTTGAATCGTAATCCACTTTAAAGATGGTCACGTTATTTGGGATAGTGCCGCTTTTGATGCTACTTTCTAAAGCCCTACATTGCGAACACCAAGGAGCGTGAAAGAAGAGAATCTTTGTGTCCTTTGTAGTCGCCAGTAAGTCTTCCGAGTATTCTAAGTATGTTCCTGGAGCTGGGTCTGTGGCGCTAGCGGTGGGTGTGCTGGGAGTACTCGACTCATTAGAGAGTGTCGGGCTAGTTGAGTTCGGCTGCGAATTTTCTTGATTACCTCTAGTAGCAAAAAAGTAAACAGAGCCAAAAGAAATAAGTATGATCAAGCCGACGACAACTAACTTAAGCTTTTTAGGCATACCTACATCATACCAAAGAAAAACTCCTCGGGATGAGGAGTTTATGTTTGTTCGGGATTGGAAGGCCATCGTAGAAGCTATTGGAACTATTTTTAAAGCTTCTCGAAATGTTGGTAGTCTAGATCCTCATCCCAACTACCGCCCCAACGCCAACCGAGTTTTTCAAAATAAGCAACTAGCTTACTATTGACAGGGATTGTGCCGAGAATGCTGGGGTCGTAAGAAGCATGAGGTGGGAATACTTTTCCACCGGGAAAGTATGGGTTGAGCTTAGGATTAATATCAATTGCCCGACCTTCCGCATGATTGGACATAATTTCTGTACCCCTAACGAAACGATAGTTAAATGCGGACGTATTATTCGCAGCCGTAGATAAGTTGTCATCCCATACAAATTTAATGTCTGAAATAGGTATGACTGTACCAACTGGAAACTTTTCGTCTAACAGTAGTTCGAAAGCTCCCCTTACATCATCGGCAAGATCTCTATGAATTGCTATCTGTCCTTTATGAATTTGTCCATCGAAGGAATAATACTCAACATCAACAACAACAATATTATTTAGTATCTCTTTGGAGCAGAGGAGCTTAGGGTTTTGTTTCTTAGCTTCATCAATTGTCATTGCTGAATCAATTATGGTTTTGTTCATTGCTTAACTATATCAAATAAAAATTCCCTTATACTGGGAGTTTAAGCATAGCCAGTATTGGAGGGCCAGGAGGGATCGCTTTGCTCCTCCTCTGCGGCGTGCTCGGTGCAAGCACCTGCGCGCGTCCTCGCTACGCCGAACCCCCGTTCGCTACGCTCACTCATTCGGGTTCAGAAACCAGACTGGAACGACCAACTAAAAAAGCCATCCGATGGATGGCGTTCTTAGTTGGAGGGCCAGGAGGGACTCGAACCCTCGACACCCTGCTTAAGAGGCAGGTGCTCTAACCAGCTGAGCTACTGGCCCTCGTCGTAGCAAGCTCGACGCTTGCGAGATGAGACAAAAGCTAAGTTACTGTCTCCTCTCTCCAGCAAATCTGCTGCTACTCCTCTCAATTATTCAAACATTCGAGTCGAATGAATCGACTCATGATTTAAAAAAATTGATGACGACAAGCATATTGAAAGCCGGATAACAGGGAGAATATTAGCATGTTACCTCTGTTTTGGCAACAATGTTACTTACGGCGCCAAACTGTAAAGGTATATGTAATACCGTTTTCGGTAATTGGCTGATTTGAATCAGTACGTATGAATTCTTTTTGATATTCTGGAAAGAACTTAGTGCAATCAAAATCTGCGTCAATAAGTGTTAGATATAGTTCATCTGCAAGGTCTAGTGTGCTTGCGAATAGCCCAGCACCACCACCGACCCAAATATCTTCATTGACTGACTGTAAAAAGCTGTGTGCATCCGTAACCTTGTCGAACCCACCACGTAGCGGTTCAGGGTCTTTGGTGGCAACAAGGTTCCTGCGATTTGGTAGCGGAAGCTGTTGCTCCTTGTACCAGCCGGCACCCATCATTACCGAGCTACCTGTTGTTTTGTCTCTGAAATACGCGACATCAGTCGGAATTTTACCTTGCCATGGTATACCATGGTCATTCGCGATTCCGCGTTTATTATCCAATGCAGCGATGAATCGAATCATGTAATCGCCCCCTGCTCTCTTAGTTTTGGTCGGACATGGTTAAGTAAAAAGAATGACCCAGTAACGAGCGCGAACTTACTATTTGATTGCTGGAGAGCATCGAAAGCCTGTTCAGGATTTTCGATAATTTCAAATGAATTAATACCTGCGGTTCCTGCTGCGTCGGCAATGATCTGTGGATCAATAGCTTTTTTAGGTAAATCTTGCTGACCAGAAAACTTCGTGAGAATCAGGTGCTCGACAATTGGCTGTAATTCTGCAAGCACAGCATCTACATCCTTACCGCTCGTGAGTGCCATCATTATCGTGAAGAGTGCTTCTGGATATTTAAGTTGGACGCTTCTTACGAGTGTGTTCATCTTTTGACCGTTATGCGAACCATCCAGAATGAGTATTCTGCCGTCCAGTTGTATCTCTTCCATCCTTGCGGGGATATACACTCCAGCCGGATTTGAACCAGATGAACCGTCGCGTAACGTAAGCCCGTCGCGGTCAATAACAAAGTTAACTGCCGACTCGGCTAGAAATAAATTGCGCCGTTGAAAAAGTGGGAGTTCTGGATTTTTTTCTGGGTGGGGCTGTGGGACGATATGTAGTACACCTTGGTTCTCGTTAGTTGTTTGCTCAATTGTTTCATCGACTTCTTGACCTTGTTGATATGTAAAAACCTGGTTGCCCGTGTGAATTATGCCTGCTTTTTGAGCCGCAATCTGACTCAATGTATCGCCTAAAAATTCGGTATGGTCTAACCCAATATCGGTAATTATACATACCTTATCTGCTCGATTGATCACATTTGTACCGTCCAGTAGACCACCCATGCCAACTTCGATCACAGCATAGTCCACTTTAGCTCGATCAAACTCCCAAAACGTAAAAGCTACGAGAAGCTCAAAATATGTAGGTTTAACTGATAGCGTGTCGATAATCTTGATAAACTCATTCAACGCTGCGCAGTACTCTGCTTCGGGTAAGATTTTGCCCTGTATTTGAACGCGTTCCTCCACTGAATCAACGTGTGGAGACACAGAAAGTCCCACCTTCACGCCAGTCTGAATAAGTAAGGCTGAGGCAAAATAGGCTGTCGATGTCTTGCCTGATGTTCCAGCGACGTGGATGACTTTGTAATTCTCCTGCGGGTTCCCAAGTGCCGACATAATCGTCTTCATAGTGTCTAGATTGTAAGAGCCAGTCATTTTGACGTTCTTTGGCACAAAGCTAGCAAGGTATGCTTCGGCTTGTTTAATGCTCGTGATGTTTGACTGCATATGACCACTGTAACATAGTGACTTGCAGTGTAACGAGATTCACGCAGTTAAAACGCCGCAGAGAGTGGATGAATATAATACAATCTGTTGTTTAAGTGTATAATGATGCTTATGCAAATACCCATTTACGACAGTCACTTCTTTATTGGGTTCCCAGTGCTGCTATGGCTGGCCTACGATTCGTATAGAAGGTACCGCAAGAATCAAAATGTATCTACGCTTTACCTTGCATATGCCAGTCTTTGGATGTCGATAACAATGTTCTGTTTTGGGTTCCCCGCACTTTTCACCAGCAACCCACGGATACTTAGTTTGTTTACGTTCATCGGTGATTGCATGCTAGCTTCTGCATTACTGTTCATGTGGCTCTTATCGATCCGTGCATTTCTAAGTAACAAACCAAAAACTATGTTTGTCGCTAATTGCGTCGTAATCGCTTTGGCTATTGGCAGCTTTGTTGATTCATTTGTGCGTAACCTGCGCCTGCCATACAGCACAAATTTAGTTGCTGTCACAAGTAATACCTCCGACATCATATTTGCTGGATCACTGCGCTATTCCATATTGGTAGGTATCAATAGCATTTCACTCTTCCTGCTCAGTTTTTACTTTTGGAAACAAGGAAATGGTGCGCCAAACAGTGGTCAGAGACTCCGAATACGGGCACTGAGTATCACGTTTTTATTTGCTTCACTCGTATTAATAGCTATGCCTTCAATCCCATTGTCCAACAATTTTGAGCTAAGAGATTTAATCCTATCGACTGTCTTTATTCTTATAGGTGGATCAGCGATAATAGGCAGTCTGCTCAATAAACCCTCTACAACTAACTAACATCCAAAATATGCCCGCTAATCAAACAGGTGCGCAACTTCATTCTTAACAGCGTTATGTTGATCTACAGTTTTGAATGCCTTCGTTGGCAGTATGATCGAGAAAGTTGACCCTTCTTTGAGTTTAGAGTCGAGCTTCAGAGTGCCACCCAAACGGTGCGTGAGCTTAGCTGTAATAAAAAGCCCCAGTCCCGTACCAGAAGTTGAACGGGTATATGGATCTTCTGAGCGCCAGAATTTCTGATATACCTTGTTTTGCTCGCTCTTCGCTATACCCGCGCCGGTATCGCTTACTCCCACAATAATATTATCGCGGTCAATGGCCTGCGCCTTGATAGTGATACCACCCTTTTCAGTGTATTTAATTGCATTGGTAATGAAGTTCTGCATGATCTCTCTAAAGTACAGCCTAGAAGTTGTCATCGAAGGTACCGATGGTGCAATATCAAGCTTAAATGATAGCCCCTTCTTTTCGGCCTGTGGTCTATATGTTTGCTCGAGTTCTTTCATAACCTCTTCGATCATAAAGGTTTCTACTTCCATGCTCTTGTCCTCGCGCTGAGCGCGTGAAAGTGCTGACAGGTCGTTAACCATGTCTGCCAGGAATATAATCTGTTCGTGTGCTTTTTCTACTGAATCTTTGATCTCACTAATCTTCGGATTTGGTTTGTCTATTAGCAACACCGCCATAGATGTATCACCCTCTGCAATGGTAATTGGTGTTCGTAGTTCATGGCTAACCTCAGAGATAAACAGATCGCGCTCTTCATCAAGCGACTTCTGCTCAGTAATATCACGGATCAAGAAGGTATAGCCCTGTTGTTTAGCAAGCAATGTCGACTGAGCGATACGGCTAATGCTCATGTCCAGATCGACTTTGTCATCTTTGCTGATTGGAATACTCAAGTCAGAACGGCGTTGCAAATACGAGGTACCACGCGCAATGTTTAGTGCATCAACCACATTGCCCTTAGAATCAATGAGTTTCATGACCTTGCTGACTGGCATATCGGACAACGTCATGTTGGTGTTGAGCAGATCTAGCGCGGCTGCGTTATACGTCAAGATCTTTCCGTTCTCATCAGTAGCTATAACAGCGTCACTCATGGAGTTAATCAATGCTACTAACCTTCCGTGCTCATACTCAGCACGAACAATTTTGGTAGCCATTTCCTTGCGTTGCTGTCGGTTGCCAAAAGCAAGACGCGACATAACAAGATTCACGGTTATTATAATTACAACTTCGGGGATAATCTGTTCCAAAAGGGGCCAGGTAAGCCCGTTATTCTGGTACAGTACACCCATCAGCATCGCTACAATTAGCGCAGCAGAGCTAAGTATCACACCCTTTGCTTGGTAAAAATATTCCGTCATGTACAGCAACATTACCCACAAATACAGGTAGTACGACATGGTTGGCACGATAAAGATCAACGCGAATGCCAGAAGCCAATGGTACGAATAAAGATAGAAGGCGTGAGCTTTCCCGAAGTTAAAACGGGGCACAAAGTGACTAATGGCGAACACACTAAGTACCGCGACAAACCCCAAGACTAACCATACATTATCGCTATACGTTTTGCCGGTGAAGAAATTGAGTACAATCAAAGCAGCAATGCCAAGTGCGGCTGGCGTAACTACTTTTGGAGATACAAACGAATCTTGTTCACTGTTTTGAGCGGCTATTGCCATAATCAGTTATTATACTGGTTATGCTTGGCAACGGAAAGAAAACCATTATCTGTTAATCGGTTACTTTTTTCAAACAAGTAGAATTATTGTATTATATTGATTTTGATACTATACTAACCCCAAAATAAGTAGCCGGGGTCAAAACCATGAAGAGTCGTCCAGCACCAAAAAAAGCAACGAAAGCAGCAACAAAAACCATCAAAGTCAGTGCGCCTTTAGCGCATAAGTCACAATCGAAAAATTGGTGGCAACGTGCACGCACAGCTATTATTCTAATCGTCGTTGGAATACTGCTTACTATCACCCAAACCGCTTGGTGGGTAAGCCATACTGTCTATGACTCGGCTCAATTCTCACAGATTACTGCCACTGCATTAACGAGTGAGAGTAGCCGAGATGCTATTGCCAAAGAAATCGTCAGTCAAAGTTTTTCTGGACGTCCAGTATTGCAGGCAACCCTTGGTAAAAGTGCTATCAAATTAATCTCAGGACTTCTAGCAACCGATCAGGCAAATAACGCCATCGAGAAATCAACCGAAAAAATTCAAACCATCCTGACGTCAAAGAAACGCGATCCTGTCACGTTCAACCTGGTCCCTCTTAAAAAAGGGCTGGTTGTTATTAGCGCAATTGCAGAGAGAGTCGACAAACCGATTGATGTTGAAGCTTCCCAAATCCCTGACTCAATCGTACTACTGGACCGCAACAACATTCCTGACTTGTACCAGATAAACCAGACACTTTTATTCCTCGCCCCACTCAGTATCTTTTTGTCGATCGGATTGCTAGGTTATTTGCTATATAGCGGGAGAAGTCGAATCTATAAAGTACTACTGCAAATCGGACTTATGCTGGTTGCTGTTGCAGGCATAGGACTCGTAACCGGACCGCTCGTGCGTCCGCCGGTGCTTAGCCTGGTCGGTAATGCAAATGCCCGCATTGTGCTCGGAAATTTGTATGATGGATTTATAGCTCCATTTAATACACAGCTAGCATACATGGGTGCTCTTGGCTGTATCATCATCGTCTTTGCTGCTATACAACTCGGTGTTATCGGTGCGGTGATTCGAAAAGTACGAAAAACTAGTTAACTAGGCTGCTTCACTTTGGGAGAGTGTATCGCCAGAGTTAGTTTCTGGTGCATATTTAAATCCGGCACGTTGTTCTTGTACTAGGGACGCAAGAAGTGCTTCGTTCTCACTAACAACCGGCTCATAAGAAGCCGTGCCTCGTAGGTGCGCAGGCATACAGGCAAGCCAGTCTAGCCGAAGCTCCACTACTTCTATGTGTTTGCCGAGTAGCCATTCCATGGTCTGGTGGCGATCCATACCTTCTGGCACGGATTCTAGCCGAACAATTGGTGACCAACCACCAATTACCGGATGTATCTGCGTGTGCAAGACACTGTCGAGACTATCTTCATTTATTTCATTCTTAGCCAAGCCATAAAATTTCGTACCGTTTTGTGAATCATGACCAGCACAAATTGCAATTTCGCCAATACCCCTGCCAATACCCCAATACAAATACCCCTGCTCACATTCTGCTTCAGCAATGTACTGTTTCATCTCTGCACTGAGCAGATCCAAAAATTCGATATTATCAGGGGTCATATAACGAGCCCTGTAGACTTCATTATGCTGTGACATAATAGTATTATCTAACTTTTTCTGCTTATTTTCAATACTTCTATCTTATTTATGTTTAACTGCTGCGCCTGTCGTATACTATCGGTATGAAAACTATCACAATCTGTTCCAGCGCACACTTTTATCGACAGGTTGTCGACACAGAAGAGCAACTTATTGATATGGGATACAGCGTGATCATCCCGTCTAATGCAAAAGTCATGAAGGAATCTGGGGACTTTGATGTTACGCACTACCAGACGTGGTTTCAAGATGCGAATGACTATCACAAAAAAACAAAACTCATGAGCGATCACTTTGACGAGATAGCGCGAGGCGATGTAACACTGATTCTTAACTATGAAAAGCGTGGCATCGCCAACTACATAGGTGGAAATGTACTGATGGAAATGGCGGTTGCCTTTTATTTGAAGAAGCCGATCGTCGTGCTTAATGATCTGCCGAAAGATTCTGCCTACTTAGAAGAGCTGATGGGCGTGAACCCGATTATACTCAACGGCGATATCTCCCTTCTGCCTGCAAAACTCAAGTCATAATCTATCAAGATTTTCGAGAAGTAACCTAAAATAATCTGCAGAATGAGGTACATAGGCAGTGAGCAGTACGTCGGATGTTACTTCGCGCTTAAAATCTTGGTACGCTTTCCACTGTACTGATTCCACTTCCGATTCTTCAAGTTCCATTTTCTGGTCAGACATAAGTTCAAAAAGATATAGCCATTGGAACTCATTTTCGATGGAGCCATTTGAGGCGACCATATGAGCGCGTAATCGACCAATAGCCTCTAGTTCTTCTGGGCTCACATCGAGACCAATCTCTTCTTTTGTTTCCCTCTGCGCTGCTATTATGGCATTTTCACCAATATCGATATGACCCGCTGCTGATATGTCAAGTTTGTTCGGCCACGTTCGTTTGTTGGCCGCCCTTTTCTGTAATAATACCTCTACGCCTTTAGCTGTTCGACGCCAAATCCAAACGTGCGATGCGCCATGCAGTAGACCACGACCAAATACTTCTTCCTTGCCAGCCCCTTTGTCTGCGATTGCGTTGCCGTCTTCGTCAAATAATTGCCACGGATCTGCCATACATCAACTACTTCTCTTGCAGTATTGCAAGAATATTGCCTGCAGGATCTTTGAACCAAGCGATATCTGGACCCATATTGGCAGAAAGTCCGCGAAGCACGCCACGATCGTCTTGTTTTACACCATTGCCCATGTCGTATCTCTCGAATTCAATGCCCTTATCTACAAGATCATCAACGGTTGCATCAATGTCATCTACAACAAAGTTGAGCATCGTATACTCTGCTGGCTGATGGTCGTTCTTTTCATATACAAAAACACGGCTGCCCAAGGGAAGCTCTATATTCAGCCCCATGTTCTCATCTAGTAGTTCTAGGCCGAGTTTATCGATATAAAATTGCTTGGCTTTGTCGAGATTATCGACAGAAAAACCACTGAATGCTGCTTTGAAGTTGCTCATTGTTAGCTCCTTATTACAATCTCATGATAGCAGGAAGTGCGCAGAATAACCTAGACTGACAATGCCATACGTGCAGCCTGAGCTCGAACAGCCGTATTGAACGACCCGGAGCCGACAGCAGTAACGTGTCCAATTTTACGCTGGGGGCGGGGAGTCTTACCGTAAAAGTGCACGCTAACCCCTTCCATGCTCAGTGCTAACTCTAACCCATCAAGAGTTAGGGGACCTTCTTCTTTGCCTAGTATATTGACCATGACTGCTGAGTCCACTATCTGCTCAGTTGAACCAAGGGGCATACCTGTTATAGCTCTGATGTGCTGTTGAAATTGTGAAGTTGCAGAGGCTTCTATGGTATGGTGTCCTGAATTATGAACTCGAGGTGCAATTTCATTTACTAATATCTCTCCATCTACATCAAACATTTCGATTGCAAATACTCCTGCGCCGCCAAGTAGCTTCAATGTTTCATGTGCAATTTCAGTAGCTGCATCTCGACTTGCCTCGGGTATTTCGGCGGGCGAGACGACAGTGTGGCAAATATTATCTACGTGGCGGGTCTCCACCACAGGATAGACAGCTATATTCCCCAGCATGTCCCGAGCAGCGACAACAGATAGTTCGCGGTCGAAGTCCAATTTTGATTCTACATACACTGGTTGACCATCAAACTGCTCATTGATCCGTGGATCACCCAAATCATCAACAACTAGATTTCCACGGCCATCATAGCCGCCTCTACGACTCTTGACTACATAAGGACCTTTGAGCGGACTCATCATACTACCGGCAAAGGGGCCAACTGGCACACCGTTCGCGCGCAGCAACTGCTTTTGGGTCAGCTTATCTTGCAACGTTACGAGCGTGGCTGGATCAGGTTGTACGTTTACACCCTCTTCTTTTAGCTTTACCAGGAAATCTGCGGGAATATGCTCGATCTCCCATGTCAAAACGTCTGTACTCTCAGCAAGACGATGAATAGCATCTTGGTCGGTTATTGCTCCCTGGATTTGCTTGGCACCTGCTTGGGCAGCCGGACAATCCAGTGCTTTCTCTACGACCGTTACCTCAAAACCCATTGGTTGTGCGGCTTGTGTTAACATTTGACCTAACTGACCACCACCTACTATCCCAATTTTTTCTATCATGGCTCTACTATCCACATTTTGCACAGAATCTGCAAGCCTAAATGGCTTGCAAACCCCACTATTGCGTACTTGGGCTTAAACCCGATATTTGACGAAACGCTTGCGACCCAGTGCAATAGCTAGGCCTGTGGCCGATGCCCCTACGCCCATGAGTATGTAATTTGAGATTTCATCACCTGTCTTAGCCAAAGCTCCGTTGTTGGCCACTGCAGTCACTGGTGCAGTGGTGACGCTCGCCAAAACATTACCTGAAAATTCTGATGTACTACCGAACCCTGAGTTAGTGCTCGCATTTAGCGCTGTAGTTGTTGCACTGATATATTTACCTTGCGTATTATAGCTGGCCGGCAACGTAAAAGACTCATTCTGGCTATCACCATTGGCGGAGGTTATTGCCCCAAGGTATGCCTTGCCAGAACCATAATCGGCAGTATCGTTTGCAAAAAACTCGACTCTGTACTGATCGACAGGGCTATCTGCCGCATAAAGATCAAAATTGACCGTCAACTCAGCGCCATTCTGTGTGGCAGTGTTAATGATCGGGGTATTCATGAATCCATTTGGGCCCGTATCTACATCCGTTGGATCGTTAACAGTATTACCACGTTCCGTGTAGCTATCGGCTAGAATATCTGCAGGAAAGCCTAGGCTGGCAACTGTTGCCGTATATATATCGATGCCACTACCTTCACCATCATTTATAGTGCCACCAGGTATGTTGGAATAAATTTCGTTTCCCAAAATTGCATTATTACCTGGCGTTGCAGTTGCCGAGAATTGTGTTATCGTCAAAGACCTTACTCCGACGCCGCTATCACGATTTCCAGCAATACGATTACCAGTAACGATGTTGTCCGAAGAATCACCCGCTATCCGAACACCTTCACCCTGTACGCTTGTTATCGCTGAATCAACGTCACCTGCCGCATTCGTGCCAATATAGTTGCCCCTTACCTCGTTATCAACTGTCGGTGCAAGAATCCCTTGAACTGAAACATTGAAGGCAATATTTCCAGATACAACGTTTCGGGTACTCGTACTTCCACCTCCTATAATTATGTCTGACCCTGCAGCAAGAATACCGGTTTCGTTTGGAATTGGTGTGTCGCCATCGATATTTAGACCTACATAGTTACCTTCGATGTGTGGCCCTCCCGTAGCTCCCGCGATAATACCCGCGATACTATTTCCAGAAATAATATTGCGCGCCTCTGGAGTCGTCCCTCCGATAACTGATCCTGTTTGATCGCCAGAAATGGTAACTCCTGACTGATTTGGAATTGCGACTTGTCCAGTCCAGTCAGTGCCAATCAAGTTACCCTC
Source organism: uncultured Candidatus Saccharibacteria bacterium (assembly GCA_964369045.1). Taxonomy (GTDB): domain Bacteria; phylum Patescibacteriota; class Saccharimonadia; order Saccharimonadales; family AWTP1-31; genus CAYJDY01. Next base: position 36,507 of record CAYJDY010000001.1, on the reverse strand, counting down.
GATTACTATTCCTGGTGAATTGTCTGGAGCTAGACCGTGGCTCGCATTTCCGGAGATGACGTTAGTTGCCCCAACAACTGTTCCGCCAATCGTAACGTCAGAACAGTTGTCAATCGAGAACGCGCCCGAGGCCTGCGTGGACGAATTTGGAAGCGCAGATTCTCCGGTAACGTCTAGTCCTATGTAGTTACCCTGGATAACCCAGTCAGAAAGGGGATACGCTGCTGAGTCTTCATTACCACTAATTAAATTGCGATCAGCCGGATTAAGGCCACCGATTGTTGCACCTCGGGCAGCAACTGACCCGCCGTTTGTAGTTATCCCCGCTCCTAAGTTTCCTTGATCTATCAAGCCATCTGTATCAGTCCCGATATAGGTACCAGCTACCGTTACATCATTAGCACCTATTATAAATCCTGAGCCGCTGAAATTATTTATGACCAATCCGCGGACACTACTTCCAGCCCCTCCAGATGCTCCACCGCTAAATTGAAAGCCTTCGGCAGCAACCCCTGCATTACTACCATTAAGTTCGATCAGCAAGTTACCGTTTAAAGGGTCTGGCGATACTGCGGTACTGGTTCTTCAGTGCCAGTTAAAGTAATTGAAGACACAACTTCGCAGCTACTCGATAGGATTAGCTTACAACCAGAAACAGTGAAGCTGATTAATGCCTACCTAAAGCAAACCTACTTCCTACGTCTAGGAGCACTACGTAATAAGCGCGAAGAAGCAGATACTGAACTGAAAAAAATCTATGAACTTCGTCAATCACTAATCCAAAAAAACTTGAATGGCGTCTATTCAGACGATATCTTCAAAGAACAGAATAAGTTACTAGAAGAAAAGATTGGCGGCTTACAGGCAGCTAAAAGCGACTCAGTGATTGATAAATACAATTTGGAAACTATTACAATATTCATTCAAAACAAGTTCACGAATTTAAATGATACATTTGAATCATCCCTGTTAAAACAGAAAAGAGTCCTAATGTGTTCGATATTTCCTGAAGGACTCAACTGGAGCTACCCAGGCTATTCGAACACTCAAATCGACCCGTTTTACCGGTGTTTGATTGACGTGCAAGAACATAAAGTCAAACTTGGTGCACTCGGAGGGATTCGAACCCCCGACCCTCTGTTCCGAAGACAGATGCTCTATCCAGCTGAGCTACGAGTGCTCGTCGGCGATAGCTCGATGCTAGCAATCCGACGAACCTAGAATGAATCTACGTTCGTCCAGCTAACTAGCATACCACTGCGCCTCCTCTTTCGTGAAAAGAATCCTCTCTTTTCACGATTAGGACATACCCAAATATAAAGTTAGAACAGGGGTGATTATACGCTACAATCGAGTAACTCACAACCTAATTATAGTTCTTCGTGCTCTTAGCGTTACAATGTGGTTATGAATAAAATCGTACTTTACGGTTCGATCACCATCTTTTCGGGCCTCGGCTCCTGGATACCATCACTCTGGCATGCCAGCTACTTCTCTATATGGGGAATAATTGGGGGAATCGTCGGGCTGGGCGTTGGCATATGGGTGTACACCCTCATTAACAATTATATCGATTCCTGAGCGAAAGGGTCTACTTCTCTTTTTTATTGTCTGCTTGGTCTGTTTTCTTTTTGGCAGAGTTTAATAGCTTTGGTGCGTCTTTTTTCTCGGCTTGTTTTAGCGATTCATCAAGGATCTCGAGTACTGAGCGTGCGTGCTCCTTACTCATTCCGATCCGTGCAACTGCCAGTGGTTGACCACCTTGGCCAGCGCCCTGCATGAAGTTCATAACTACACCGTAATTATTGATCATAACGTGAACCATATCCGTATAAACAACACGCAAGTCCATAGGCATCATCATGGCAATTGGCTGCCCAAGCTCAAACGTCGTTTGTGATAATGGATTTTTATCTTCATAGCCAGCTAGTTTCCAAAGCTTGCTAGCAGCATCATCTTTCAATTCAAAGTAACTAATGAGTAGAGCCAGGATTTCTTCTGCAGGTCGCTGTTCACCACGTTCGATTTGTTCCAGAGTACTGTTATCTATTTCGACTGCGCCAGAAACTTCTGATACGCTCCGCTTTAGCTCTACGCGTACAGCTTTAAGTTTTTTTCCAAGATTCAGGTATGGTTGTTCTAGTCTTTTATTCTCGCTCACCATTCTATTTTACTCCTTGGAGGCAACAGGAACAAGAGTACAACGCTAATATGACTCGCGCCGGCCTAAGCTGTACGAAGCATTAGCAATTAAAGTATGATGTGTACATGAACCTGCAAACCAACGTTTCACTGAGCGCACACTCAACTATGCGACTTGGTGGTAATGCTAAGTACTTAGCCAACATTAGCGACAAATCGGACATACCAAATGCGCTAGAATGGGCTGAAGAAAAAAAACTACCGGTCATAATGATCGGTATTGGCAGCAATATCGTCTGGAGTGATGATGGTTTTGACGGACTCGTATTGGTTAATAAAATTCGCGGAATAAAGATCACAAAAGTGGACTCCGAATCGTCATATTTAGAAGTTGGGGCAGGTGAAAACTGGGACAAAATAGTACTACAGTCCACTAAAGCTGGGCTACACGGTATCGAAGCGTTATCACTTATCCCAGGTACTGTAGGTGCAACTCCTGTGCAAAATGTTGGAGCATACGGCCAAGAAGTAGCCGATACGCTTGTCAGTATCGAGGCCTATGACAGTCACAAAAAAGCATTCGTGACGATCTTGGGCGAACAATGCAAATTCGGTTACCGAACGAGCCGGTTCAATACGACCGACCGATCACGCTTCTTTATTACTTCACTCAAATTTCTCCTAAGCACTGACTTACCCACCCCGCCCTTTTATCCAACACTTCAAAAGACGTTGGATGAGGCTGGCGTCAAAAAGTATACTCCACAGATTATTCGCGATGCAGTGATTGATGTGCGAAGTCGAAAACTACCGGACCCCAAGAAGATCGCCAACAACGGCTCATTCTTCGGCAACCCAATAATTTCGAAGGTCCTCTTCGATAAAATTTCCAAAAAATATAGCACTATTCCTGGTTGGCCAACAAGCGATGGTAGAGTAAAAGTTTCAGCCGCGTGGCTCATCGAAAAAGTTGGATTCAAAAACTTCCACGATTCCAAAACAGGCATGGCAACCTGGCCGACCCAATCACTAGTCCTGGTCAATGAGAAGGCGACCCATACCGCTGACCTAATTATATTTCGGGACCGAATCATTCGCGATGTGCATCACGAATTTGGCATTACGCTGCGTCAAGAACCAGAATTAATTTCTTCATAGTCCTACAGTGGAAGATAGAAGACAGAAGACGGATGTGAGAGGTCCGTCCTCTCACTCAAATGACATGATTTGGGTTATTTGCAACTTACTGACTAGATATCGCTGGGTAGCGGGAACTGCAGTGCGAACTCTTTGACCTCCTGCGCAAGGGTCTTCAACTTTTTAGCATCTTTGCGATGCTTGATTGCTGAGTGCATCCACTCGGCAACTTGCGCCATGTCTTTTTCTTTTAGCCCACGAGTTGTAATGGCCGGGGTACCAAGACGCAGTCCGCTCGGTCGGTATGGTGGCAAAGGATCGTCAGGAACAGCATTACAGTTAGCATTCAGCCCTATTTCGTCCAGAATATCCTGCGCGTCACGGCCCGTCACGCCTTCAAAGCTCTTAGGCATATCGATCATAATCATGTGGTTATCGGTTCCATTTGTAACCAACTTGAAGCCTTTCGCCTGAAGTTCATCAGCCAACTTGCTGGCATTATCGACTATTGCCTGGGCATATGTTTTGAACTCAGGCTGTAGTGCTTCGCGGAAAGCGACCGCCTTAGCTGCAATAGTATGCATGTGAGGCCCGCCTTGGAACCCAGGGAAAATCTCACGGTCAATGAGTGTTGGCAGATTTTCTATGGTTTTTTCTGGTGCCTTCAGGGTATTGCCTGCTGTTCCCTTGGTAAGTATCAGACCACCACGTGGTCCGCGCAGTGTTTTGTGTGTGGTAGTGGTAATGATGTGGAAGCCATAGTCGAACGGATTTGGTAGCACCTTACCGGCAATTAGTCCGGCAATATGTGCCATATCAGCCATCAGGACTGCCCCACACTCGTTCCCGATCTCGGCAAACTTTTTGTAATCGAGGGAGCGTGGAAAACCACTAAAGCCAGCTAGGATTATTTTTGGGCGTTCTTTCATGGCTACTTCACGCATGGCCTCGTAGTCGATCTCACCTGTTTCGATGTCCTTGATGCCATAGCGAACAAAGTTGTATAGTTTGGCACTACTGGTTACTGGATGACCGTGTGTAAGGTGGCCACCATGATCGAGGCGCATAGCCATAACGGTATCACCTGGATTGAGCCAGGCCTGGTACACGGCTATATTAGCTGGCGCACCCGAATGTGGTTGGACATTTGCATGGTCAGCTCCAAAGATTTTCTTGGCGCGATCGATGGCGATAGTCTCGACCTTATCAGTATTTATTTGTCCGCCGTAGTAGCGCTTTCCTGGATAACCTTCGGAGTATTTGTTTGTGTAGACACTCCCCATCGCCGTTAATACGTCTCGGCTCACATAGTTTTCACTCGGAATTAACTCTAGCCCTTCACGTTGCCTTTTTTCTTCGGCTTTTATTAGATCAGCAATCGCTTTATCGTTCATAATTTAACTCCGTTTCATAATTTTTGGCAGAAGGTAGGTTTTCATCAGATCATACCTTTTATCATACCTTACGCACTACCAAGATAGATAGAGATGGAGTAAAATAACACTACAGTTTCAAAAAGACAAAAAGAATAAGGTTACTTGCACTAATACCTTATAAAGTATATATTGGAGCAATATGTCGACAACTAACGAGAAGATTGGCACTCTTATTTACCAAATACGACAAGAGAGAGGCCTCACGCAGGCCGCTTTTGCCAAACAGCTTGGCACCAGCCAGTCTGCGGTTAACCGTATAGAACATGGTAAACAGAACCTTAGCCTGGAAACGCTTGGCCGAATTAGTGATGTGCTAAATAAACCACTGATCCAAATTGGTAAAGGTGGTGTAAACCTCCGAATCGAAGGTGGTCACGAACTCCATGGCTCTATCCCACTAAAGACCAGTAAAAATGCGGCCGTTGCCCTGCTTTGTGCCAGCTTGCTTAACTACGGAGTTACACGTTTCAAAGCCTTTCCGCGTATTGAGGAAGTAAACCGAATCATTGAAGTGCTAGAGAGCATCGGTGTGAAAGTAAAGTGGCAACCAAATAACGACCTCGAGATTCGTCGCCCTGCAAAACTCGATCTATCCAAGATTAACGCGCTGTCTGCCCGAAAAACTCGTAGCGTACTAATGCTACTTGGCCCACTCATGCACGACTATACGTCGTTCAAGATTCCTTACGCTGGTGGTTGTAAACTTGGCACACGAACCGTTGAGCCACACTTACTTGCTCTAGAGCACTTCGGTGTTGGAGTAAAAGCACGAACAGGTCGCTATGACGTGGTCGTCGATAAAAAGGTCCCTTCTGAACATGTGATTTTATACGAGGCGGGGAACACAGTAACTAATAACGCTCTAATGGCGGCTGCACGAACTCATGGGACAACCGTTATTCAAAACGCTAGCGCTGATTACATGGTGCAAGACCTATGTCTATTCCTGCAAAAGCTCGGTATTAAGATCACTGGCATAGGCTCTTCTACCTTGACAGTAACTGGCGTTGCATCAATCAAGAAAAATATTACCTACGCACCGACAGAAGATCCAATTGAGGCGATGTTCTTTATATCTGCCGCAGTGACTACTAACTCGCATATCGTTATCGAGCGAGTTCCAATTGATTGGATCGGGCTAGAGCTATTTAAGCTAAAAATAATGGGGCTTGTCTTCCATACCTCGGAACGTTACAAAGCAAATAACGGTGTTATCGATCTCGTTGATCTGACAATTAACAAACATAACGGCAACTTGGTGGCTCTCGCCGACAAACTGCATCCAAATTTATGGCCAGGTATCAACCCAGATAACATACCTTATTTTGTACCAATTGTTGCGGTGGCGAAAGGCCGAACACTCATCCACGATTGGATGTTCGAGAACCGAGCCATTTACTACACCGAGCTAACTAAGATTGGTGCGAACGTTGAACTAGCAGATCCACACCGAATCTACGTACAGGGTCCAACTAAATTCACCAATGCCGATGTTGTTTGTCCGCCAGCACTTCGCCCCGCAAGTCTACTACTCATCGGGATGCTTGCTGCAGAAGGCACATCAATACTCCGAAACGTGTATACCATCAACCGTGGTTACGAGGATTTGGCCGAACGACTCAACAGCCTTGGCGCACGCATCACCGTCCTAAACGAACTATAGCCGTTGATAATTAATTGAGGCGACTTGCATTTGCCAGTTGTCGCCAACGGCGGGAATAATCTGCCCGCCACCGGTTCCACCCAAAGCAAGGTTCAAAATGACATACATCTGATTACTGCTGGTAAGTGGCCACTTGGTAGGGTCCGGGTTTGCCGGAATTGAGCTAATCACTTTATCATCAACACCCATAACGAGTTTTTCTTCTGTCCATTCCATCCAATAGGTATGAAAGTTGTTGTCGATTGAAGAAACTGAACGTTCAGTACTTTGGGCAAATGTATGTAGTGTTGCTTCGACCACACCAGGGTAGGTACCATAAGATTCCATAATGTCGACTTCCCCGTCATGCATATAGAACCGCTCTGAATCCCAATCAGTGGCAGTTGGATTTAGAGCACTGGTGTATGGTTGGTTATCAGATAATAACCAAAATGCTGGCCATACACCGCGACCTTTTGGTAATTTGATACGCGCCTCTAGTCGACTACCTTGCGTAATCTTAACTTTACCTTTCGTGTCGACCATGCCCGATGTATATCCAGTTGGTGTTTTGCGTGCCTCGATGACTAAGTTACCACCCTCAATTCGTACGCTCTGCGTACTGGCATCGTACTTCTGCGCCTCTTCGTTATATATCGGTTGGTTAGCACCTGCAGTATTCCAATATGCTGGGTTGGGCACGTTGGTCGTATAGCTAGCAAAGTTTTCTTGCCAAGCAACCGTCTTTACTGGAGCAACTGATGTTTGCGGAGTTTCTGCCTTAACAGTATTCGTTTTGGTCATTACTTTCGCTTTGGCTTTTATAGGAGTTACGGCCGTTTTATTTCTACTGCTAGCGCGGGAGTTTGATTTGGCAGTTGATTGATTACTTTTATCGGCACGAACATGGACTGCCACTCCCATCAGAGTAGTTGTAGCCACCCCAACAAGTAGTAATACTATTTTCTTACGCGACATAGACGTGACACCATTTTTACACGTTTATAGCATTAACGCAAAGTCATGCATTGCTTTTTTTAATGTTTTATGGTAATATATCGCGGAATTAAAGAGGTGAGATTTTTTCGTACCCAAACTGTTATGAAAAGCTTTTTGAACTGGTTTAAACGCCCTGCTAAGACTCAGACGAGTCCTGTTAGTGCGCAGACAAAAAGCAAGATTAAACTTGTTGACCAGGACCAGCATCCAATTATCGACAAGCGAAAGCAGAAGAAACTCTGCCTACTCTTACCTGGCCATAACGAAGAACTGATTATTGCCACTACCATCCGTTCTGCCGTCGCTGCTGGGCAGAAGCTATCTGATATATATGTAGTCGATGACTGCTCATCCGACAAGACCCGAAGAGAAGCTGTAGCATTGCTTGGCAAGGATCACGTACTGACAGTTCGCCGAAGCGGAAAAGCGCTGGCTGTCAAAAAAGCTATTAAAAAATTCGAGCTCGATACGCGTTATCAGTGGCTTCACATTGCAGATGCAGATAGTGTATTCGGTGCACATTACTTCAAAATTTACCGTAAAAAGATCAACCCTAAAAAGTACGCTGTTGCTGTTGGTTTTGTGCAAAGCCTACGAGGTAACTGGATTAGCACGTACCGCGCTGCCAGCTATACCTACAGTCAGCACGTCAACCGCCGTATTCAATCAAAACTCGGTATGATATCTGTCTTCCCTGGTCCAATCACTTGCTTTCGAACAGACATACTAAGCAAACTGGATTTTGAAGCAAACACACTGACGGAAGATTTTGATATTACTCTGCAGGTGCATCGTCAGAAGCTCGGAAAAATATTGTACATACCAAGCGCAGTGAATTACACACAAGATCCACAAACATTCCGTGACTTCTGCAAGCAAAATATGCGCTGGCAACGTGGGTTCTTCCAGGGTGTGAAGAAATACCGCATTGGGCTTCGCCCACAGGCAATCGATGTAAGCATTGGATGGCAAGTCACCCAAGCACTCTTCTATCTGTTCCAGATGCTGGTTCTGATCCCCTACATTATCTACACCACGGGCAACTGGATCGTACTACCGTTTGTACTGGCGGCTGACTTCGTAGTTAATGGTGTCATTACATTGGCATCGTCAGTTATCATAAAGCGCTGGAATTTGATCGGTGCACTTCCATACTTCTATTTCCTTCGCTGGGTAGAGATCATCATCTTCGTTATAGCGTTTGTAGAAATCTATATACTCCGCAAGTTCCGAGCAGAGATACGTGGGTGGGGTACGGAAGGTCGTCGCTACAAGCTCGATCAAAACGCTTTGCGTGATGCTGCCTAATTAACTTCTGATACGCTTACAAAGTCAAAATGGAAGAATTGTCGATTCTGCATAAATGTGCCTGTGCAGGTTTGGAGCGTTAGCATTGGTTTGCCAGTGTAATCGAAGATTGATCCATCTGCAGGACTTACGACCTGACTGCTTGTAAAACGATATGTGAATACCAGTCCGTTTTCAGTCCTAACCTCAACCAGCTCACCTGGCTTGATAGACTTTAGCGTTGAGAAAACGCCAGGTCGGTAGTGCCCATATATGAGCGTATTTCCCCGCTTATCATTTGGTTGGACAGTAATGAGCGCATAGTGCACATTGTTGTTTGATAATGTCCACTGTCCAGTACGAGGATTAAAAACACCGTCCTCAATGTGTAGATTAAGGTTGAGTGACGGAATAACGAGCTGAGCTGGTTTACCAGTAACGACCGCTGGGACCTGGACTACGGTAGGCTTGGTGACCGTTTCGCCGGCGCCTTGTGCCGCAACATGCGTAATCTGCTTGGTCTGATACCAAAAATAGAAACTTGGAATAAGCCCTGCAAGACCTATGAGGCAGGCTAGGAGTCCAACAGAAAATAGTTTTTTATTCGTCTTCATAATGATCTTTAAAGTACAAAGAGCGACTCAAGGCTTAACGCCTCAGCCGCCCTTTGTAAACAGAGGTCCTTCTCTGCCCTTAGCCTTTGTTGGCTACGAGCTTAGAGACGACCAAAGTTGCTAGTCCTGCAACAAACAATACAGCTGCTGTAATAAACAGAGCAGTGTTGTTTCCTGTTGCAGGAAGTACAGCTGCGGCACCAACGGTGACGCTGCTTCCCAAAACTTGTGGTCCGTACATAGTAAGAACTCCTTTTGTTAACAAAAGAATCTATCCTACCACTACTAAAGGAGCGGCAGACAAACCCTTCTACGCGCGTATTATACATATTTATGCACTTTTGTAAAGTATGTTATATAAGTGCTTGTGCTTAGCCCGCTTATGTTTTCTTACAGTTGACATACAACTAATAAAGTGGTAATTTAAACACAAATATCATCGGGAGGATGCATATGTCTAGTTTGAAGAAGTTATTACTCGTATTTTTGGCCTTTATTCTCATGGCTGTGCCCCTTATACCTCTCGTGAAGGTCGTCGCCGTTGGAACCAACCTCGTTTCTAACCCTTCCGTAGAGACTGCAGGCTCTCCAACAACGAGCCCGCAAGACTGGTTAACTGACCAGTGGGGCACAAATACTGCATCATTCCAGTACGTAACCAATGACGCAATGACTGGCCAGAAAAGCGTCAAAACAACTATGAATACCCGCTCGAGTGGTGACGCAAAATGGTATTTTAAGCCTGTTACCGTTACTCCGGGACAAAGCTATACATATAGTACCTATTACAAATCAACCGTAGCGACCGAGATTGTTGCTGAGATCACCAGTACAACTGGTGCGCTTTCTTACAAATCGATCAAGAGTCCTGCTAAATCAGCATCGTGGGTTCAGACTTCTGGAACGCTCACAATGCCTACAAACGCCAAAACAGCAACTATCTTCCATGTTATCAATAAAGTTGGCTGGCTCCAGACCGACGACGTATTCTTCGGCCTAACATCTACCGCACCTCCCGTTGCGGTGGCGCCAACAGTAAGTATTACGAAGCCTACTACCAATGGAATCGTCGCTGGTACACAAACGATCACTGCCACGGCTGCCAGCTCTGGTGCCAGTGTTGCAGGGGTTCAGTTCAAAGTTGACGGCATCAACCTTGGTTCTGAGGATACAACAGCACCATATGAGACATCTTGGGATACAAAGTTGGCAACCAACGCTACGCACAATATTACGGCTGTGGTGCGCAGTTCCAACGGGCTCAGCACTACATCTGCCGCCCGAACCGTAACGGTCAGCAACCCTGTTGCTCCTGTCACTCCAACGGTGAGTATCGTGGCACCATCCGCCAACGCGACAGTTACAGGGCAACAAAAAATCACCGCCAACGCTGCCAGCTCTGGTGCTAGTGTTGCAGGCGTCCAGTTCAAGGTAGACGGTGTCAACCTTGGTGCCGAAGATACAACAGCACCATACGAGGTAACCTGGGACACTACCCTTACCACCAATGCATCACATATACTTACTGCTGATGTAAGGAGTACAAATGGTTTGAGCACGACTTCTACCCCATTAACGGTTACCGTTAATAACCCTGTCGCACCTACGGTTAGCATTTCTGATCCTGTTAACAATGCATCAATCAGCGGTACTAAGAATATCGCAGCCACGGCTGCCAGCTCTGGTGCTAGTGTTGCAGGCGTCCAGTTCAAGGTAGACGGTGTCAACCTTGGCACTGAGGATACGACTGCTCCTTATGAAGTATCTTGGGACACCTTGGCTGCTACTAACGCCAGTCATTCGCTAACTGCTGTGGTTAGAAGTAGTAACAGCCTGACTGCTACCTCTTCTGCCGTAACTGTAACTGTAAACAACCCTGTCGTTCCGCCAATTGATAACGAGAACGTTATAGCCAATCCATCGGTAGAAACCGTTGATCCAGCAAACAGTGCCAAGCCAAGTGTCTGGTCTTCAAACAAATGGGGAACCAATACCGTAAGCTTTTCCTACGACTCTAGTGGTGCTCGAACAGGTAGCCGTAGCGTCACAGCAAAGGTAACCGCAATTACTGATGGTGATGCAAAATGGTACTTCGATCCCACATCGGTACTGGCTGGCAAGAGCTACCTTTACCGTGACTACTACAAATCAACCGTACCAACACGAGTAGTTGTAGCATTTATTGATGCAAACGGCGCCTATACTTATCTAGAGCTTGGCGGTGCGCCAACAGCAAATACTTGGGCACAGTATCAAGGTAGCTTCACCGCCCCAACCGGCGCAGTCAAGGCGACTGTATTCCACCTTATCGATAGCATCGGTTCGCTCACCATTGATGATGCTTACATGCAGGTTGCGACACCTCCAACCCCTACTGCTGATATTGTCATTCCAAATGGTTCAGTCGAAACGGGCACAATGCTGCCAACTGGCTGGCAGAGTGGTTCATGGGGTACAAACACATCAGCCTTCCAATATGTCACCAACGATGGGCACACTGGATCAAAGAGCCTGAAGGTAACTGTCAGTAATTACACCGACGGTGATGCAAAGTGGTTCTTCGACCCTATCAAGACCTTAACGCCTGGCAAACAATACAGATTCAACGCTTGGTACAAAACAAACATAGTGCCTCATCCAGTAGCTATGTTTATCCGTGCCGATGGTACAGAGCAATACTTTGGTATGCCTGCAGCACAACCAAATGGGAGTGGTAACTGGCAACAATACTCAGACACCTTTAGTGTCCCCCTCGATGCAGTGAGCGTATCGGTGTTCATGTATGCCAACCAAAACGGATGGATTCAGACTGACGACTACAGTATTACCGAATACAAGCCGACTGGTTTTAACCGACCACTATTGTCTATGACATTTGACGATGGACACGAAGACAACGTTACGACTGCATTGCCACTACTCAACCAGTACGGCTTCAAGTCTACGCAGTGTTATGCGACAACCTTCATCGAAGGAAACGCCCAGGCAGTTAGTGATATCCTGAAGTTCAAGAATAGTGGCCATGAAATATGTTCACACACCGTTACACATCCATTCATGACCACACTCGATCCAGTCACACTGAACTATGAGTTGCAGCATTCGAAGCAGTACCTTGAGAGCATCATAGGGCAGCCAGTATTAAACTTCGCTTCTCCTTATGGTGACTATAACGCCACCGTCAACAACGCCATCAAGACGTACTATCAATCACACCGAACGGTAGACGAAGGCTATAACAGCAAGGACAACTTTGACCCATACAGACTGCGTGTACAGAATGTACTCGACACAACATCTGCCAACCAGGTTAAAATTTGGATAGAGCAAGCCAAGGCAGACAACACATGGCTTATTCTGGTCTATCACCGAATCGCCAGCGATCCAGGCCCATATGATACCTACACAAATATCTTTGCCGAACACCTTACTGCAATACAATCCAGTGGTATAGCTGTAAAAACCTACCAAGACGCTTTCACCGAAGTTACTGGCCAACTTTAGCCTTCCAGCGAATTATTGACATACTAGCGTATTTCTTGTAGAATATAGCCATAAGGTTTATCTATGACAAGGCCAGACTCACCATTTCCAGAATTCGAATTTCAGCCCTCTGCGGAGCTTGATATTTTTAATGGCGCAGTCAGCTCCCTGCAAGGTCGTCCGTTTAATGGTGCTGATTTTAATGCCTCAATGTTCGAGGTGACAGTAAACTACGTTCCCCACCTTATAGAAGAAGTACCCGTTTTACCAGAGAACAGGGACGCCTGCCAAGAATCTGTACTTTTACTTGCACGCTACACTCACCACCGAGTAGCAAGCGGCCTTGCACGAGTGAACGACTACATGCCGGACCCGTCCGAGGAAGAAATTAAATCAAGACGAAAGATCGAGTTCCAACAGGCCTATGGGCTTGCACCAAGTAGTCCTGCTACATTCGTTGATATGACACTGAGATCAATTGTAGCCTACGAAGGTAAACTGACGAATATGATGACGCAGCGCAATCTGGTGGCATGGAGATTCGCCACCAAAGAAGCCCTTAAGTCTATGGACAACGAGATTCTTGCTTCACTCGAATTTACAGACGAAAACTAGAACTAGCTAAACAAACCTCGTTTGCCAGATGATTGCTGAAAATCACGAAGTAATTCTTGTTGGTGCTTGCTAAGTTTTGTTGGAGTATCAACAATTAGTGTGACGATATGGGCACCACGACCTGAGCCTTTTAGATGTGGGACACCGTGTCCAGATAGTTTGAAATCAGTACCACTTTGCGTGCCGGCAGGCACTTTCATCCTGATTGGTCCGTCGACAGTTTCGACATCAATTTCTGTTCCCAGGGATGCATCAATCATGGAGACATGAGCTTCGCTGAGTATAAGGTCACCCTCACGAGTAAAATGTTTGTGAGGCTTCACACGAATATTTACATAAAGATCGCCCTTTGGCCCATTGGCCACAGCTTCACCTTGTTCACGAAGACGGATGGTTGCGCCATCATCAATGCCAGCTGGAATTTTGAGTGTGATATTCTGAGCTTTTTGTTGCGTCCCTTTACCGTGACAGACTGTGCAGACTTTTTCGGGCACCTTACCAGTTCCCTTGCAGGTATTGCAGACTGTTGCCTGCTGAATATCCCCAAATACCGTGCGCGTTACACGAACAGTTTGTCCGCTCCCCTTACATGTATCGCAAGTCTTTAGTTCATAGCCCGGCTCAGCAGTTGTGCCTTTACAGTGTTCACAGGTATCTTGCAGGGTTATTTTTAGTTTATGCTCTACTCCGAATATTCCTTGCTCGAATGTTAGGTCAACGTCTGTTTCAACATCGCGTCCGCGAGCGCTCTGACTTCGTTGACCACCACCAAAGCCCTGCCCACCACCAAAAAAACTACCAAATATATCGCCAAGTCCTAAATCGCCAAAATCAAAGTTCTGACTTCCTCCGCCGAAGCCGGCGTATGGGTTACCACCGGCCCCATCACTAGCAGCACTGCTACCAACGCCAGCGTGACCGAACTGGTCATAACGCTGACGCTTTCGCTCGTCCTTCAGTACTTCGTAGGCTTCGTTTATTTCCTTAAACTTTGCCTCATCGCCACCTGCTTTGTCGGGGTGATGTTCGATGGCCTTTTTGCGAAAGGCTTTCTTGATCTCATCATCACTGGCTGATTTGCTGATGCCGAGTAGTTCGTAGTAATCTCTTTTGCTCATATATATCCGTTTATTTTAGCAGTTTCGTTAATGGCCTGCTAACTTACTGGAGGCTCAGGGTTTGTGTGCTCGTCAATTTTACGCTGGGTTGCCGGTAGTATTTCTGCACCCGGGGTTTCGAAGAAACGAAGTGTAGGCATCTCTGCACCGTCCGATTCGCCCAAGTTTTTGGGATTGCTCGACCACTCCTCGAGGCTTTCACGCGCAACAGCTTTCCATTCCGGGCTTTTTTCTGTGCTGTCGCCAGGCATGGCTGTTAGTCCTCTTTCTTAGTGTCTTCGTCGACAACTTCACCTTCGACTGGCTCATCGGCTTTTTTCTCACCAGCCTCAGCTTCAGCACCTTCAGCTTTTGCTGCTTCTTCGTACATCTTAGCGCCGATTGGCATAATGGCTTCGGTCAGTTCCTTTGCTGCTTTTTCGAGTGTCTCTTTGTCTGCCTTTTCGTCGGCAACAACTTTCTTTGCAGACTCTACTGCTTCATCGATTTTCTTAACATCATCCTCACTAATCTTGTCTTTGTTATCAGACTTCATCTTGTCAGCTTGGTAGATTGCACTGTCTAGTTGGTTGCGAGCTTCGATACTCTCACGCTTTAGCTTGTCCTCTTCGGCATGAGCTTCAGCTTCTTTGGCCATCTTCTCGACTTCTTCTTTGCTCAGGCCACTGCTACCTTGAATGGTAATGCTCTGTTCTTTGCCAGAACCTTTGTCCTTAGCAGAAACGTTCAAGATTCCGTTAGCGTCGAGGTTAAAGGTGACTTCGACCTGAGGAACACCACGTGGTGCTGGAGGAATACCGTCGAGCACGAATCGGCCTAGGCTCTTGTTATCGTTCACAAACTCACGCTCACCTTGTACAACATGGATTTCTACTTGGTTCTGATTATCGGCCGCCGTACTAAATACTTCGCTCTTACTGCTTGGAATGGTTGTATTTCGCTCGATCAGCTTAGTTGCAACTCCGCCGAGCGTCTCGATACCAAGACTGAGTGGGGTAACATCAAGTAGTAATACGTCTTTGACGTCACCTTGCAATACTCCACCCTGGATTGCTGCACCGATCGCCACAACTTCGTCAGGGTTCACACCCTGCATTGGATCACGACCAAATATCTTTTTAACCTTCTCGACAACAGCAGGCATACGCGTCATACCACCGACGAGTACAACTGCATCAATATCACTGCTCTTAAGCTTCGCGTCCTTAAGCGCCTTTTCGCATGGAATAGCAGTCTTATCGATAAGGTCAGCAACCAAGCTTTCCAGCTTCGCGCGACTCAGCTTGTGCTCAAAGTGTTTTGGACCATCTGCATCAGCTGTAAGAAACGGTAGGTTAATGTCTACTTCGTTGGTAGTTGACAGTTCGATCTTAGCTTTTTCAGCCTCGTCACGGAGTCGTTGCATAGCAGCTTTGTCATCAATAACGTTCACACCACTGTCTTTTTTGAACTCTTCTACGAGGTAATTCACGATGACACGATCGAAGTCAGCACCACCAAGGTGCGTATCACCATTTGTACTTTTTACTTCGAAAACACCATCACCAAGCTCGAGGATCGATACGTCAAACGTTCCACCACCAAGGTCGAATACAGCGATCTTTTCGTCTTTCTTGCTACCTTTATCCAAGCCATACGCAAGAGCAGCCGCCGTTGGTTCGTTAATAATACGCTTCACTTCTAGTCCGGCAATTTTACCAGCATCTTTAGTTGCTTGTCGTTGTGAGTCATCGAAATACGCCGGAACTGTAATAACCGCTTCGGTTACAGGACCGCCAGTAAAGGCTTCTGCGTCGGCCTTTAGTTTGCTGAGGATCATAGCGCTAATTTCTTCTGGGCTGTATTCTTTGTCACCCATTTTTACCTTGACGCTTTTACCGCTCTTGACCATTTCGTAACCCATGAGCTTGATATCGCGTTGTACTTCCTTATCTTCCCAGCTTCGTCCGATAAGTCGTTTTACTTCATAAATCGTGTTGCTTGGATTAGTCACCATTTGGCGTCTTGCAACCTGGCCAACGAGTCGTTCGCCGTTTTTGTTTAGAGCAACAACACTAGGCGTTGTTCGGGCTCCTTCTGAGTTCGCAATAATTTCAGGCTTTCCTGATTGCATTACAGCCATAGCTGAGTTTGTTGTTCCTAGATCAATTCCAATTATTTTCCCCATTTTACTTCTCCTATAAATTTCTTAGATGTTCTTCTTTAAATGTTTCTGGATCACTAGAGTAATCTAGCCTCCTTTGCTCTAACAATTCTTTGCTTATTAGCCTCGTGAATACAGGCCATCTGTCTCCGAGATGAGCAAGCTTATAAGCATGCATCACTTCTACGACTTCGACCCCTTCACCAAGAGCAGGATAACGTCCAGTTGATACATGAACTCCTTCGTCGAATTCGGTTATTCCACGTATTATCTCAGGCATTTCAACGGCCTGCATAGGCTCCCTTTCTGGCAATTGCACTGTTAGAGTGCTAATACAATTGTAGCATAAAATAATTAGCACTCAAGTACTTTGAGTGCTAATTATTTAAGACGTTCGAGGTCTGCACGAACGATAGTCGTGGCGACAACCGGCCACAATAACACAAACGGACAAACAAAGAATACGAACACAACTAAGATCATGAGAGGTAGTGCTAACTTAGGAGAAAGAATCAAACTGAGTAGCCACATATTGAGTCCTGATAATGCAAACCAGATAAGAAATGCACCGAATGATTTTAACCGCTGTCCCTCGATACCCTGACTACGTGACTGCAGGAACAAGAACATCTGTGAATAGATGATCCTGTCAGGAACAGTTATGTCTGATCTGCTGGTACTTTTCATTCATTTCTACGAAGGGGTATCGTCTGATTTTGGAGCTTCTGCCGAAGGGGTAATGATGCTACCCTCTGGTCCTTTTGTTGCTGGTGGTTGTGGCGCAATGATTGGTGCTTGCTCCACGGGACTTGGTGCTGACGAGTTGGCATCGAAGATGACTGCTGAGTTACCGAGACCATGTGAACGGTTGAACTTACTCTTTCTCTGCTGTCGTACAAAGGCCACACCACCTGCAACTACTGCTGCAATGACACCGACTGCTATGACAACATAGAGTATGATCATTGATTTTGGCTTAACCTGGAGTTGGAATTGTTGTGCGGTTGTTGGGCTATCTGCTTTAACTTGAATCTTAACCTTTGCCTGACCTTTGTCGGTTTTAGCTGACACTGTATACGTACCGGCAACTACACCAGAAAAGTTGGCGAGACCATAGGAATCAGTGATCGCAGAAAGTGTTCCAAGAGACACGCTAATACCTGTAAGGGGTGCACCTTTGTCGTCGACGAGTTTTACAATAACCTGACCGCCAGATGTAGTTGTTGTCACGTTCTCGGTACCGGCAGCAGTAGGCGCCGTGGTAGTAGGAGTTGATGATCCACCAGTTGTGGTCTTTGGAGTAGTGGTTGTTGTTGGAGTTGATGATCCACCAGTTGTGGTCTTTGGAGTGGTGGTTGTTGTTGGAGTAGTCGGTGTTCCACCTGAACCACCAGTGCCTCCACCACCACCTCCACCGCTAGACGGAATAGATACTGTATAGGTTGCAGCTGTAGCTACACCATTCCATAGATCTGCTGGTGATGCGGCGTATGACCATACGTGTGAGCTTCCTGCAAAACTTACGGAAGCTGCACCTGCAACTGTCTTGGTTTTGAATGTAACGTTGCCAACCTTTTGAGTACCATTCACCGAGCCGCCAAGCTTAGTACATACCAAGCTTGCCGTGCCACCACCACCACTGTTTTCAGTACAGGTAGAGAATGCTCCGCCACTTCCGTCGATAGATACAAAATCCAGTTTTGTTGTGTCATAACTTAGCTTCACATCTACCGTACTTATTTCAGAGGTTCCAGCATTTACATTAATCGTTCCAGCAACATTCGTTGAAGCACCGAATGTTCCACTTGCAGGCGATAGACTGAAGCCAACATTCCCGCCAGCTAATGTCGTGACTGTTCCTGTTTGCGGAGGTGTGGCTGCATTGGCAAAGATGAGTATACCTGCGCCAATGACGGCAAATAGCGCAGTGACAACTAGTGCAGTTTTATTTTTTTTATTGAGTGTTTTTAGTTTATGTGTCATTTTCTTGTATCCAATTATTTCAACCAGTTAAAGCTTAGTGTTGCGAGGTCTGCAGAGTTTATTGTACCATCTCCATTGAAGTCGCCCTGAGCAAATGTCATGCCTGTCTTGAGCCAGTTAAAGGATATAACTGCTAGGTCACCGGAGTTAACAAGGTTATCATTGTTAGCATCACCCGGTTTATATGCCGAGAAGCTTTGTGATCTCGTGTTATCAGTCTCGTTGAGTTCGATAACTGTGTTGTTCTTGTCTGCTGTTGCCACAACGGTATGTGACCCAAGTGTAGCTGTCCAGGTTGCCGTTACTACACGACTAGCCCCAACTGCGAGTGACGCAGTGTCAGCTGCGGGTGAAGTGATCGCTACCGAGTCTACCGAGAAACCTGTCACAACTGAGGTTCCGGCTGTAGTGGCAGCGGTACCGTTATTGGTAACCGTTGCGCTAAATGTCACCACACTGCCCGGGGTAGGGGCTGCTGGTGTTATAGTTAGGCCAGATACCACGAGGTTTGGTTTACTATTCTTAACTACTACGCTCGTAGTGGCTGTTCCCTTGTTCGGTGTTGGGGCATTATCCCAGGCATTGACAACAACTGGGTACGTACCGTCAGGCAGAGTTGTCGAGTCCCATGTATATGAATAAGGGCTTGTGCCTGATGTTTTGGTGTCCTTAACAACTCCATTGACAACAAACTCTACTCTTGTGATCGTTCCGGCACTATCGGTGACGTTTGCCTGAAGCGGTACCGCATTGCCTGATACTGTTGAACCCGATACTGACGGTGCTGTAATGGTCACCGATGGCGGTGTTGTATCAGGTGTTGTCAGTGTGTATGTACCACCCGTTGTCACGCCATTCCACAAATCAACAGGGCTAGCAGCATAAGACCAAATATGTGAACCAGCTGCAAAACTAACCGGGGTTGTCCCCGTGCCAACTTTGGCTTTAAAGGTAACATTACCGACCTTTTGATTGCCGCTCACAGAGTTACCAAGAAGAGCACACACGAGGCTTACCGTTCCAGCTCCTCCACTGTTCTCAGTACAAGTCGTGAATGCTCCGCCAGTTCCGTCGACTGATACATAATCAAGCTTGGTCGCATCATAGCTCAGCTTAACGTCCACGGTGCTCGCAGCAGTAGTGCCTGAGTTTGCATAGATACCCAGTGTAAAGTTGGACGAGATATCGTAGCTACCACTGTTAGGGGTCAGTGAGAGTGTAGCGGTACCCGTAGCAGCATTGGCAAAGATAAGTATACCTGCGCCAATGACGGCAAATAGCGCAGTTACTATGATGATACTTTTGGTTTTCTTGTTAGTTGTCTTCAGTTTATTTGTCATTTTCTTGTATCCAATTATTTCAACCAGTTAAAGCTTAGTGTTGCGAGGTCTGCAGAGTTAACCGTACCGTCACCAGACAGATCACCCTGTGCCCTGGTCATACCAGTTTTGAGCCAGTTGAACGACAGAACTGCAAGGTCACCAGAGTTGACAGCACCATCATTGTTTACGTCACCTGCCTTCGGGGTTGCCGTGCCGGTCACAGTCACTGTGACGGCCGAAGAGGTAGTAGAAACTCCACTATTATCGGTTACCTTGGCGGTATAGCTATATGTACCGGCAGCAAGGCCTGTTTGTGTAAGTGTCCATGGCGCGCTCGTCTTTGCAGTTCCAAGAGATGTTCCATTCCTAAAGAATTCTACACTTGCAACTGTGCCGTCAGAATCTGCTGGGGTTGCTGTGAGTGTCGTAGTCAGTGGAGCGGTACCACTCGTAGGAGAGGCACTGAGACCGATTGTTGGAGCAACATTTGGTGGGTTCGCACAATTATCGCCGGTTCCTGGTGGCGGGTTACAGTTCGAGCCAGACGTATCTTGCGTGAATATAATTCTGTCTAACAATACGCCTTCGGCGTTTCCAATTAACTTGTAAGAGTGGTTACCTGCAGATAGAGTAGCGTTGATCTTACTGGCAGTATTGCCACCCTGATAATCAACCCAGGTCCAGGTGTTGGTTGCCATAGCCGTGTTACCACCAACGGTATAGCAGGATGTACCGTCAATCTCCAGCAGATATGAGTTTGCTGCTGAGCTTGGAATCTGGATCCTACTCCAGACACGATACGTACCTGTTGCCGGAATCGATATTTGCGAAGTAGCTGATGAAGTTACTGTGCCGTAATCGGTTGATGGTGCTGTACAGGCTGCAGCGCTCACATGCGCTGGGCTAACAGGGAAGAATGCTACGACTAAACTCAATATAATAACTGGGTAAACTAGGAAGTGTTTAATACTGGGGCGCATTGCATGTCGCATAATTTGCTTTAAGTATAAGCCCTAAGCGAGAGGAACGTCAATATAAAATGATTATGCTATTTTCGAGAAACTTTAACCATGGCGTGACGGATGACGCGGTCACCTATTTGATAGCCAGCCTGTAGTTCTTCGCTGACGACTTCTTGGTCGCCATCGCCCTCTTCTACGCCAACTGCCTCGTGTACTTGTGGATCGAAGGGCTCGCCAATAGTATTAATTCGCAGTACACCCATACTGCTTAGCGTTGACTCAAACTGCTTGACCACTCCCTGCACACCTTTTATATAATCATTGTCTACTAGATCTTCAGGTACATGTTTGAGTGCTCGTTCAAAGTTATCGATAACTGGCAATAGTTCCTCAATGACATTCGCTTTTATAACTCCTTTGAGCCCAGCGATCTGTTCATCATGACGTCTTCGGATATTGATGGCATCGGCACGCTCGCGCTGTAAACTCTCGGTAAGCTGGGCGACTTCAGTAGCAAGCTGCTCCTTTACTTCATCGAATTGATCATCTGCTTTGGCTTTTTTAGTCATATCTCTCCTTTTTATTCTTCCCTAGGTATACAGTACTTCTTCGAGTGCTTCGCCAGTACGGCGGACGAGCATCATAACGTCCCTGTAGCTCTGTCGGGTTGGGCCAAGTACACCTATGTAGCTACGGTCACTGTAATTACTACGAAATCGGCTTACAATCAATGAACATCCAGCACTTCTGCCAATTGGATTCTCTTGCCCGATGTATACACTCAACGGCTCGTTTGGTGCAGCTTCATACAACCATGGCTCTAGATTATCGAGCAAACTCGCTACTTCGCGCACC
This sequence comes from uncultured Candidatus Saccharibacteria bacterium, assembly GCA_964369045.1. Lineage (GTDB taxonomy): Bacteria > Patescibacteriota > Saccharimonadia > Saccharimonadales > AWTP1-31 > CAYJDY01. The sequence goes on along the minus strand of CAYJDY010000001.1, from coordinate 14,769 downwards.
TGACCATTATTCATAAACTCTGGCTGTCCAAAAAGATTAGACAGGCCGCTCATATATAGTTGGTCACCAATCGTAGCCAGTCCTAGATTATGTGTAAGTTCAACAAGCGTATCGACTGCATTCTTGATAACGTGGTCGGTAACGCCACCGCTAGAAACGCGGTTCGCAAGTGCTTTTTCTGCTCTTCGCTCCGCCGGTGTCTCCGGTGAGTTTTCGGCAATATTATTTACATAAAATCGATACCCCTTGTCGGTCGGAATACGTCCGGCACTGGTATGTGGTTGCTTGATAAAGCCATGGCGTTCCAGCTCTGCCATTTCGGAACGAATGGTTGCTGACGAAACGTTGAATACTTTTGCCATCAGGCTAGACCCTACGGGGCTAGCAACTTCGGCATACTGTTCAACGATTGCCTGAAGGATTCGTTGTTGTCTGTCGGTTAACATAGACCTATTCTAGCACTTGCACATCAAGAGTGCCAGTCTTGGTATTCGTGTTACGTGCGGCCTGCCACCGCTTCATCAAGAACAACTTGAATACCCGATAGGTCACGCCGAATAGCACCAAAACTCTGTTCGAGAAATTCTGCCGATGACGCATCAAAGCTACGAGAACCCTCAGCGCCAAAGTCACCGATGTTGGCTCTACAATCAGGGCTAGCACCAAAACTTACATCGGTCATATCAAAGAAAGCTGCGAATTTCCGACCATTACTGCTACGTGGGTCAAAGCTTGCTTCGTAAATACGCTCACCACGCAGACTTATGTCCCGAATTGTAAGCACTGCACCTCCGGCAAGCACATACTCTGCGTCACGGGTTTCATCTTGCGCCAATAAAGATGTGACAAGCCTGGCATTATGCGCAACACGATTGCCAACATAGGCACGTTTTAGTCCTCTTTGCACACCGTCAAGCCACCCTTTTCTTGACTCTGTAATGGCTTCGTTTTTGCCCAGCGCAAAAGGCGGCAAATTCGCACCCTCATACCTACCATCTAAACCGGTATCCCGTATAGCCATCTTCTCTCCTTCGTTTGTATGGGAACAGAATACTCGTTCAGGAAAGTCGTTGCAATATATTTTCGGCGACAGCGCGCCCTTCTTGATCGTGTTGTTTACTGACAATACCCTTTGCGATCTGACAAACGCCTTTTACAACTTCTTCTAGATCGTCGTTGATAATAAAATGGTAGTAGTCTTCTGATAGAGCAACAGATAGCTCTTGGCGAGCACTTTGCTTGCGGTTCGTAAATTCTTGGTCACTTATCGTGCCCCGCTTCTTCCAGCGACGCATCCATTCCTCATAATTTGGCGGAAGTACAAATACAGGAACCGCGAGACTCGAATGCTGCATGATAGTATGGACTCCCTGCACATCAATATCACTAATAGCGATCTTCCCTTTTTGCTGGGCTGTAGATAATTCACGGATACTCACGCCAGATACTTGCTGATCATGAATAAGTGCAGCCTCGACGAACTTGCCTTGCTTAAGATCCTCCAAGACCTCTTCTTCTGATCGGAACCAATATTCAACACCGTTTTGTTCTTTTACCCCATCATTTACGCGCATCGGACGTGTCGTATCAGAAACGATGTAGTAAAAATCATCACTCTTAAGCAATTCACGTATAATCGTGTTTCGACCCGAAGAGCTAACTGCAGACAGCATCACAAACTCTGTTTGATTCAGAATCTGAATACTTTGATCAGACATCTTGTAGTTTTTCAAAACGTCTTTGAATTGTGCAGCGTGTTTAAGCGTATTCATAGTATATTTAGTAGTGAATATATAACATTATAGGAGTTAACCTCTTGCGTCAAGCACCAAGTTTTTCACTACCAGATCAAAATGGACAATTGCAAACTCTAGACGAGTTTAAAGGGCAGTGGATAGTACTTTATTTTTATCCAAAAGACGATACGCCCGGATGCACTAAAGAAGCTTGTAACTTCCGTGATGTACGTGACTCGATTGCTTCGCTCGGCAACGCCGTTGTAGTAGGTATCAGCAAAGACAGCGTCAAAAGTCATGCCAAATTTGCAGAAAAACATAATCTCAATTTCACTCTGTTGAGCGATGAAAACCACGAGACGATATCAGCCTATGGCTCATGGGGATTAAAGAAGTTTATGGGACGAGAGTACGAAGGGATCAAGCGTAACACCTACATCATCGATCCGAAGGGGATCATCGTAAAAGAATACTTAGGGGTCAACCCAGCAAAGCATGCCGTAGAGATTATTAATGATCTTACTGAGTTACAAAAATAGAATGAATCGTTAGCCACCAGGTCTTGGCCGTGTCAAAACGGGGGCGTTTGCTTTTCTATCATAGTTCGTAGGAATAACTACCGTGGTGGTCGTACCCTGGTTTAATTTGCTTGTGATATGTATGGTTCCGCCCAGTTTTTCGACAATAACTTTATCGGCATAAAGGCCCAGTCCGACACCTTCGCTGTTATCTTGCATTGAATCTGCACCACGACTAAACGGCTTCAGCAAACTCGGTAGCTTATGCTCCGGTATCCCGATGCCTTTGTCGCTTACCACTATGACGATCTTATTAAACCGCCGATACACCGACAGTGTTACTGGTTGTTCTTTGTCACTAAACTTGATGCTATTTTCGAGCAATGAATCTATAAGCTGTCGAATGACTCCTGGCTGAATGCGAGCCACCAGGCCGGTATCGACCTTTGTCTCGATCGTAATATGCTTTTCCTCGGCAAGACTCTTAAACTTTTCTGCTGATTTTCGGGCATAGGTTGTAATGTCAAATAGTGGCGGGTTATTGTCAAAATCTGCAAATTCTTGCAAGGATACAAGGCCCTGATTAATGCCTCCGAGCGTAGTGACTGACTTGTGGAATGATTTTGCTTCTTGGATATTATCGAGTGACTTTGATGCTTCCTTCAGAAATCGTAAAGATTCGCTTGTCACCTTAACGGCTTCTGGAATGAATTGCTGACGTCGTATATACAATTCAGACTCTACCCTCAGCTGTTTATCAGCAAGCATATTACTAATTTGCAGAAATTCGCGGTAGCTATAAGCAGCGGCCACCAGAAGTACGCTCAAAACATAAAGCGCCATCTCGACACCAACCCGGACTGGAGAAATAATAAAAGCACTGCTATACCGAAACAATATGTTGGCAGCTACAATTAGAATAAATACGATAACGGAGGGTACCCACACCTCCTTGACGAGTAGCGGATTTTTCTGTGTCGCTTTGAGAGTTTTATCATTATTTGTAGACTGCGCACTAGAGACCTGATTGGCTACAAGCAAACGCTCTGATTCGGTACTAAAACGTCTTACGTCTGACCTTAAAGACTCAGCACGAGCTGCAGTAATCCTCTTCAGTGAAAGCAACATGTCTAGGTTGTTACTCATGCGCGCCACAAGCGTATTGAGGTAATGAGTAGTGACTGCCAGATAATCGTTAACGGCTTCTTTGGTTGTCAGGATTTTAGTAATATTTTTGTGTCGGATACTGAATTCACCGTGACGACGAAGCGTCTGCCAAGAATAAACAGAAGCGACGACCAACAGTACTAACATTAGTACAAATGGTAGGCTAAACACGATTGCCATAGGGATACTGAAAGATGGAACACTTGAACCTGCACTTGTAACTCCATAACTACTCTCTTCCAGGGGTGAAGCCAAAGCAGAGCCGGAATAGTACAGAGCCCCGAGTGAGAGGAATATGCTTAATAGCGCTCCTAGCAACGAGACTCTTCTTGCATACCCACCTGATGATTTCTTGATAATTGTTACCTTCATGACCTTACAATATAGCTCCTATTACAATATCAAGGATTACAGTTATGCTAAAATCAAAACCCCGCGGCCCTCTCCTAACGAGCACCCTACTCATCCGAGGCGACTTTCGCCCTTACCTCTGTTATAATAGAGCTCAATGAACCAAGCTCATATTCGAAACTTCTGTATTATTGCGCATAATGAGCGCTCCGCTTTTGAGACACCCGTTCCGGGTTTCTCAACACGCCGGCAAAATGGAATACATTTTGTCGGGTTGCTCTTCCCCGAGGATGACAAATAGTGAATCAGGCTCATATTCGAAACTTCTGTATTATTGCGCACATTGACCATGGTAAAAGTACCCTGGCCGATCGACTATTGGAAATCACTGGTACCGTACAAAAACGTGACATGAAGTCTCAATTACTCGATAAGATGGATTTGGAACGTGAACGAGGGATCACTATCAAGCTAGCCCCTGTACGCATGCGCTATCAGGACTACGAGCTCAACCTTATTGATACGCCCGGACATGTTGACTTCAGCTATGAAGTTTCACGTAGCTTAGAGGCATGTGAAGGCGCCATATTAGTTGTTGATGCAAGCCAGGGCATTCAGGCCCAAACGCTCGCCAATGTATACCTAGCTATGGCGGCCGATTTAGCTATCATCCCAGTTCTAAACAAAATCGACTTACCTGCTGCAGATGTCGATAAAGTTAGTGCTGAAGTCATCGCATTGCTCGGTTGCAAGAAAGAAGACATCTTGCATATCAGCGCCAAGACCGGGCAAGGTGTTGACGCAGTACTAGACCGCATTGTGCGTGACATCCCTGAACCAACTGGCGGAGACGACAAGGCTCAGTCTGCTCGTGCCCTAATCTTTGACAGCTATTATGATGACTACCGAGGGGTTGTTCTCTACGTTCGTATTGTAGACGGCGCCATAAAGAAGGGTGATGAAATCCGAATGATGGCGACCAGTGCTAATGGATTGGCACTCGAAGTTGGGTCGCTATCCCCTACTCTCTCTCCTGCCCCACAGATGAAGACTGGCGAGATCGGCTATATCGTGACCAACCTCCGGAGTACTCGTGAGGCGAAAGTTGGCGATACGGTAACATTGGTTGCTGATCCAGCAAAAGAATCACTACCAGGCTATAAAGATGTAAAACCATTTGTATACGCAGGCTTCTTCCCCGACAGCAATGAAAATTATCAACTACTAAAAGATGCCATCGAAAAACTTTCTCTCAGCGACTCAGCACTGCAGTTTACGCCAGAAAACTCTTCTGTCCTTGGGTTTGGTGTGCGAATCGGGTTCTTGGGCCTACTGCACATGGACATCGTACGTGAGCGACTGGAGAGAGAGTACGACCTCGACCTGGTCATTACCAACCCCTCGACCGACTATCAGCTTACACTCAATAATGGCGATGAAGTAACTATCAAAAGTGCCAGCGACCTGCCCGATCCTTCTCAGATCGTAGAGGTACGTGAACCTTGGATTAAGGGCGAGGTTGTGGTGCCAAAAGACTACGTAGGTGCCGTGATCCAATTGATATCGGGCAAGCGGGGTATCCAGAAGAACCTCAGCTACGTAGACGCTCAGCTCGCACTCGTATCATTCGAAGCCCCACTCGCTAACCTTTTAACAGATTTTTATGACCAACTAAAGAGCGTGACGAGTGGCTATGGTAGCTTCAATTACGAACTCGATGATTACCGAGCGGAAGACCTCGTGAAGGTCGATTTTTATGTTGCTGGTGAACCAGTAGAAGCGCTCAGCGTCATGGTTCACCGTAGTGAATCTCAGCGACTCGGGCGTGAGATTGTCGGCAAGCTCAAAGAAGTTATACCAAGGCAAAACTTCCAGGTTGCCCTGCAGGCTGGAATCGGTGGCAAGTTCATTGCCCGCGAAGATATATCTGCCTATCGAAAAGATGTGACTACTGGACTTTACGGTGGTGATGTTTCACGAAAAAAGAAAGTGCTAGCAAAACAAGCCAAAGGGAAAAAGCGTATGAAGCGCTTTGGAAAAGTCGATATCCCTGCCGAAGCATTTACCGTAATGCTGAAGCGTGATTAGGTCTCAACCTTAACGGGACGCAATATAGTGCGCCAAATAGAGCGCATTTTTCTAAACACAGGCACGGCCTCCTCCAAGCTGAACAGTGAGGAGAAGAAGAGGTAGACTGCAAATGTCACGCCAGCAATTAGACTCATCTTGGCGGTTAGTGTGATGAAGCCTGTGTCGTTGCTTCCGAGTGGGAATAGGCTAACCATGATATATGCAGCGACGACGCTAAATCCAGTTACCGATATTATCTTACCAATACCTCCAAGGAATTTTTTATCAATCAGTTTATGATCACGAATAACCATGATGGTAGTGAGTATCAACAATTGCAGACCGGCTACCGTAGACTCAGCTAGGGCGATGCCTGTGATTCCGTAACTTGTTGGCTTCGAAAAGACCGATACTAAGTATATAAATAGTACGAATGCAAAGAGAGTGTCAATAAGTGGCGTCCAAGTGTCTTTCTGTGCGTAGAAGTAACGTGAGACGATAGTGTATACCGTTCGGAAAAATATTGCAGCTGTTAAGAAGCCAAATATTGCAGCAATCTCTGGTGCGTTACGGCTAAAGATCATACGTGCTAAGTATCCACGGCCAAAGAAACATACCACTACAACCGGTACAGAAACCCAGATAATAATCCTCAGCACTTTTAGGAATTCTTGTCTGAATGCTGTCATATTACCGCGTGCCACCAGGTTGTTTAGTTTCGGGAAAATGGCTGTAGAAATAGATGTACCTATCAGTAGTGTCGGTGCCGTATGAAGAGTATAGGCGTTTTCATAAAAACTGACGTTACCAGTACCAAGACGCCGAGCAAAGTTAGTTGCCACGATACTGTTGATCGACGTGATACCTTGATCAATCGAACGGGGTGGTACCAGTCGCAGAATCTTCTGAAAGTCAGGAGCTTTAAAGTTAATCAACCTATGGTATTTAAACTGAATACCCCGTAGTCCTATTGTGGCAATTCCAAGTTGCAATAAAGCGCCAATCAAGGCGCCCACTCCGAGTCCAATCAAACCAATATTGTCTCGGAATAGGAAGATGCTCAGAATAATTGATGTGTTGTAGATTAGCGGAGCTACAGCAAAATAAAAGAACCGACCAAAGGTCTGCTGCACGCTCATCAATATTCCAGAAATCGTGAAAAGCAACGGATTAAACGCAATCAAACGCATGATGATCACGGCGTTACTGAGCTGTTTTGGTTCTAGATTCGGAGCAACGAGTCCATGTATGATCGGCTCAGCAAAGATAAAAATCCCAAGCCCTACAACAAACATAATAAGTGCCAAGAAGTTAAGTAAGCTGGTTGATAGCTCCCAGACACCCTTACGGTCATGCTTCTGAAGGTGGTCTGCGAGCACTGGCATAAACGCCACGCCTAGAGCACCGGCTGCGATAGTAAAGTAAAAGAAATCCGGGATTTTTGACGCTGCAAAAAAAGCATCGGTACTATTTGGGCCGAGCGCGGAGAAGTTGGCGTTGATCAGCTTTACGCGCAAAAAACCAAGTACTTGGCCAATGAGCGAAGTTGTGACAAGCAACGCCGCCGTATTGCCAAGCGATAATCGCCTGTTAGCTTTTCGGAGTATTCGATTCATTCACCTTCATTATAAGCAGTCCTACGATAGGTATCCAGTACAATAGCAATATTGCATCTATTTTGACTATAACTGTGGACAATCATGGGCAAAACATCGTGGCTCTTACGAGGTAAACGACAGTAAGTTACTAACAAGAATTTTTGTTAAATGTTTGCGGGGAGTTTAGAGCCCTTAAGGACTTCCAGGACTTCTTCGGCTTCGACAGTTTCTTTTTTAATAAGCCGGTCTTTGAGATCTTCCAACTTATCACGATTAGCTTTGATGACCTCTCGGGCTCGCTTTGCGGCTTCGGTAATCAGGTTCTCTACTTCATCATCAATAACTTTGGCTGTTTCGTCGCTGTATTGTTTTTCGTGAACCATTCGTTCCATCATCATTCCTTCGTCAACATGAAAAACTTGGTCACGCAACTTTGTACCCATTCCCTGATTGATCACCATATCTCGAGCAAGCTCTGCTGCTTTTTGCAGGTCATTTCCAGCACCCGTCGTAACACGATCGCGTCCGTAAATTACTTCTTCGGCAATACGACCACCAAGCATTCGTGCCAGAATGTCTTTGAATTCGAGAATAGAGTGATAACTCTTATCCTCTGGTGGAATGAACCAGGTAACACCGCCCGTTCCACCACGTGGAATAATGGTAACCTTATGAACCATGTCACTCTCTGGCAGTACGTGTCCGACAATTGCGTGCCCCGCTTCATGATATGCAGTTATTTCTTTTTCTTTCTCGCTCATGATCTTGCTCTTACGCTCAGGACCGATGGCGACCTTTTCGAACGCCTGAGTGACATCGTCTTGAATAATCTCTTTTCGACTATTTCGAGCAGCAATAATGGCAGATTCATTAGCAATGTTTGCGAGATCCGCGCCAGATGATCCGGCAGACTTGGCTGCCAAAGCATCGAGATCCACGCCCTTAGCGAGTGGCTTTTTGGCAAAGTGAACTTTTAGAATCGCTTCGCGATCTTTGCGATCTGGCAGGTCAATGTTGACGCGACGGTCAAATCGGCCTGGACGTTGCAACGCAGAATCTAGTACATCGGAGCGGTTGGTTGCGGCAAGAACAATAACGTTAGTCCCCTGTTCGAAACCATCCATCTCGACAAGAATCTGATTGAGCGTTTGTTCACGCTCGTCATGACCACCACCCATACCACTACCGCGCTTACGTCCAACGGCATCAATTTCATCGATGAAGATAATACATGGCGCGTTCTTCTTGGCCTTGGCAAATAAATCACGAACACGTGAGGCACCGACACCAACGAACATTTCGACGAATTCAGAACCAGAGATACTAAAGAATGGTGCGTTAGCTTCACCAGCGACTGCGCGTGCCAACATAGTTTTACCTGTTCCGGGAGGGCCAACGAGCAGAACACCTTTTGGAATTTTGGCGCCAACTGATTCGAACTTCTTTGGATACTTTAGGAATTCAACAACTTCTTGCAGATCAATTTTGGCTTCTTCGCTACCGGCAATATCTTTGAAGGTTGCTTTGTCTTTTTCGTTACCGTACAAACGCGCCTTGCTCTTGCCAAAGCTCATAGCCTGATTGCCCTGACCCTGTGCACTACGAAGCATAAAGAATAATACGGCACTTATAAGAATCACTGGAATGACACCGCTGGCCAGGCTGAGCCAAAAACTACTACCGCCAGATTCGGGTTTGACATCGACAATCACATCACGGTTCTTGAGTCCCTGTTCGTAAATGCTACTTCCAGCTTCTTTATTCGACTTCTCGGTAGCTTTGTCTTCACCCTTGGGTACCACCTCCAGGCTGGTGCCTTTAATGGTGATCTGCTTAATCTCGCCGCTGTTTGCCCTGGTGATAACTTCCGAGAAAGGTACGTTTTTTAGCTTGGGATCTTGTTGGCCAACTGCCGTAAATATTACGAGTCCGAACAAGATTAGCAAGGCTATAAAACCAGCGTTCTTCATTCCTGACCGTTTTGCTCCACCTGGTTTCTGACTCGATTTGAAAGATTTTTTGTCCATACGTTTTTTCATTATATAGGACTTTCGTACTTTTATACCAATAAAACAGGTGTAGTATTTACGTTCGCCTGGTTAGTACCAACACTTCTTGTCCGACTAGTATTCGATACTCGGCATTTATATCGATTTGTTTGCCAGGGAAAAGTGTCTTGCACTGAATGACGAGTCTGTCGAGCATCTTGCTATCGAAAGTAGCAACACCGTGACTCCTGAGCCAAGCGGCCATGACTTCAAGTGCCACATTGTGTGGTAATTGGATGAACATATGCCTGTCGAGCGTTTGGCGAGCTGGCTGAGAATGAAGATACACCAGCAAATCATTATCGATTGCTTTGTTTAGCACTTTAATATGATTGATACTATCGAGCAGAGAAGCCCGCCCACGCTCACCAATCTTTGGTAGCAATACATGCCTAATATAGTTTCGGGTGATGGCAGTGTTTGCGTTGGTACTATCCTCTCGCCAAACGAGACCTTGATCTCGTGCATAGTCTCGAATATCTGACTTGCTGACGTGCAGTAGCGGCCTGCGCAAGTGCGGTCGATCGGCAAGGGCGCTGACCCCCTTCCTGCCCGTTCCTCGTAAGATATTGAAGATGGCAGTTTCGATCATATCGTCCTGATGGTGCGCTGTGACAATTGACTGTGCCTTAACGGCGCGTTGCACTTTTTGCAAAAAGTCATACCGTGCAATCCGGGCAGCATCCTCGCTGACTCCGGCCCCTAAACGTCCATTCTCGTACACAAATGGTACTCGATATTTATTTGCCAGCGACGCCACTAGTTTACGATCCATGGCTGAGTCATCGCGTATGCCATGATCATAATGTGCCACAACAAATTGGTAGTTGCCTGATTCCTTAGAGGCTTTGCCTTGCATTTTAAAGTCTTGTAGTGCATGCAGGAGACTTACCGAATCAACACCGCCAGAGATAGCTAGCACGTACGTACCAGGCTCAAGATTTAGGTTAAGCATAAATATAATTCTAGCAGTTAAGACACGTTTGGCGTAGCTACGCTCGACAATACATCTCTGATCAGACTTATTTGATCATAGAGCTCTGCATGTCTAAAGTACTGCGGATCGACCTCACCTGCCCAATCAAAGATAGTGAGCTGGTCCTCATAATCTGATACCTTGCAGAAGAATGTATATCCAAACGGTCCAACCGCCATAGTGTAAGTATTCTCTCCAAGTTCCAATCCGTCACCAGCATTCATTTGTGTTCCTATTTCTGCGCCTATTCCATGAGCGGTTTTGCGTATGGTAGCACAGGCATCATGATAACGACTCGCCTGCTCGTGCAAGGCTTCCATGACTATGACTTCTTCGCGTATAGATGGTGGTTGCAATTTTTTTTGGCCAGGCTCCTTACTTTCATCGTATACAAATTGTTCCAGTTCCTTGCCATATGTCATTCGATTACCCTGTAGCTTTTCGCTGTGCCAAAAGTCCATCTCGCTCATGAGGCGTTGACGCGCTTCCGTACTATTCGCCTTTATTAACCCTAGGTTGCCCACGATATCGGCGACAAATGTAGGCACAAGTTCTTGCGGGCATAAAAAAATACCACCTGTTGGTGGTATCGTCTTGGCTTCTCGGCTAGCTAGATTATTTTTATCCATACTAGGACTTAATTGTATCACAACAAGGGCGTCATCAAAACTAAATAAGTGTCTGCCAGTAGTCCCAGAAACGCACGAGTATCGTTCCGATAATAAGCAGGTACCACAGAATAAGAATGTCGCCATGATGCCGTTGAACAAACCCAGAGAATTGTTTTAACTTTCCAGCTGTCTTGATATTACTAACTCGAAGATTATACAGGGTAGTATAGAAGAAAATCGGCAGCATAATGCTCCAAACAACCATGCAGTATGGGCACAATTTGCCAATGACAAAAATGCTCTGGTACATCAACCAGTGCACGAAGGCTATACCGAATATTGTTCCAGCTTGCAGTCCAAGCCAGAACCAGCGCTTATACTTTGCACCTGCCAGAAGGCCCATTCCAATCGTTACTACCACAGCAAATCCGGTAATTCCAATCAGTGAATTAGCAAAACCGAATACAGACGCTTGATCAGTGATCATTACCGAGCCACAACTAAGTAACGGGCTCAAATTACAGCTTGGTACAAACGCTGGGTCTTTGAGCATTTGGATTTTTTCGATAGTCAGCGTGAAGGCTGCTAGAAAACCTATCGAACCACCTATCGTAAGAATATATCCAATAGCCTGTTCGAGCGTTTTTGGCATGCGAAATATTTTTGACATAGAACTATAGTAGCACGAGCATTATTGGTGCATGTGATTACAATCACAACTATGGTAGCCACCCCTAGAGTAATCCAGTATACTAAGACCGTATGAAATCTGACATTACTGCCGGTATCACCAAAGATTTACGCCCACTTTTCGTGCCTGATTTTACGGCAGAACATATATTGGACATCGATTTTCAAGCTTTGCACAAACTCGGTATCCGTCATATTCTGGTCGATCTTGATTTGACGCTTCGCAAAAAAATGACTCGTCAGCTTGAACCGAGAGTGAACAAGTTCCTCATAGACAATTTTAAAAAATATAAATTCCAATCGATCAGCATAGCGAGCAATAACATGCTCAACCTAGATCGTTATGGTATTCCACTGCAAGCGCATATCTTCCAGCCATTCTGGCGAGGACTACGACTGATTCGTAAACCGAACCAAGCCTTTTACAGCCGGATACTTACTGAGCTTCGTGCTGATCCAAAGAAATGTGTGATGATTGGCGACAAATTGCGTGCCGACGTATATGGTGGCAACCGAGCTGGCATGTTTACAATTCTAGTCAAACCGAACGGTAGTGACTACTGGTACGATCGAATCCTATTTACCCGTATGCGCGAGCACCGCACTATTGATAGCTTCAAGCCAAAAAATAAATAGACCAGTAAACTTAGGCTGTATACGTACGTAGATACTCGTCTTTGAACGGTAAAAATTCGTCGTTAATAATTGATTCGCGTATGCGGTCGACAAGATTCACTGCAAAATATTCGTTATGAATAGAGCTGAGCGTAAAGGCTAGCATCTCATTGGCTCGGAACAAGTGATTAATATAGGCCTTGGTATAGTTCTGGCATGTATAGCATTTACACATACCATCAATAGGTGTGAAGTCTCTTTGATACTTTGCATTCTTGATGTTAATTCTGCCAGTTCGGGTATATAACGCTCCGTTGCGAGCCTGCCGAGTAAAGGCAACGCAGTCGAATGTATCGATGCCATACTCTACACCAAGGAATAGATCGGTTACTTGGTTGCCCATACCCAGCAGATGTCGAGGTTTATCTTCGGGAAGTTCCTCGACTACCCAGCGTACAACGTCGGGGATTTCTCCTGGCTCGAATACACCGCCAATACCGAAACCATCGACATCTAGTCCGGCCATGAATCGAGCAGATTCTCGTCGCAGATCCTCATTACGTGCACCCTGAACAACTGCCCAAAGCGCTTGATAGGGACGACTCTGTCTCTGGTGCTCAGCCCATTGGCGTTCATGCTCAATTACGCAGCGCTTGGCCCAAGCGTGGGTACGATCCAATGCTATACGCAGATACGAATCCCCAGCGAGAGGTGAAGCTAGCTCGTCAAAGGCCATATGCACGTCCGCACCTATCTGCCACTGCAGCTGCATACTGCTCTCTGGTGTCATACGCAACTTTGATCCATCGATATGAGATCTAAAAGACACACCTTCATCATCAACTTTTGCTAGTTGTGATCCACTGGCTTTTGCTATAGACGAATCCCCTTTTTCGCTATGTGCCACTGCGTCAATGCCTTTTTTATATGCCATGCCAAGACTAAATACTTGGAATCCACCACTGTCGGTAAAGGTTGGACCATTCCAGTTCATAAACTTAGCCAGCCCGCCAGCCTCCTCGACGATGTCTGCTCCAGGCCGTAGCATCAGATGATAGGTGTTCGCCAGAATCGCTTGCCCATCAAGGTCATGAACCATCTCGTTAGTAAGGGTTTTGACAGTAGCTTTGGTGCCACCTACGATGAATACTGGAGTCTGGATATCGCCATGTGGCGTATGTAGCACACCTGCACGAGCAGCCGTACCGTCAATCTTGTGGGTAACCGTAAAAGAATAGTCTTTCATAATAAGTCCCTAGTATATCATGACCCCTGTAAATTTCATCTCACCCCTGTCCCCTTGTGAGAGGTCCGTCCTCTCACTTGACTAACATGTGTTTGGAAGTTGCGCAACTATATGTATTTTGAGTGAGAGGACGGACCTCTCACAAATATGAGGCTACTGTTGTTGCCAGACGCGTACGTAATCGGCTTCCAGAGTACCTGTTCCAGTTGCACCGTAAAGAGATGGGTATGCGCTCTGCCATTGCACATCGACCATGAGATTCAAGATTATTTCCATATCACCTGACCATACCTCGCTCGTAAAGCGTCCGCACTTTTTACCGTCTATATAAAAGTCAAGGTAGCTAGCTTGCCAGTCAACACCGTACGTGTGGAACCCGGTAAATGGATCAACGCTCGGTGAACAATTTCCTGATGGGTATGGGCTCCACGACGTCCCGCGCCCCGCGTAGTGAATTGTCTGAAACAGGGGCGTATCACCACCGCCTAAGTTTTCTAATATATCTACTTCGTAAGGATACGAGTACCCACTGGCCGCAGTAGATGTCGGCAAGAGCCAGAACGCCGAGAAGAAGCCCTTCTGCGGTGGTAATTTAAGTCTGGCTTCGACGTAGCCGTATTTAAACTTATAGAGACTTGGTCCCTGGACTCCTCCAGTGAGACTGTTAGGTTTATTCGTTGTTGAAAGCAAACCCGAAATATACTTGCTACCCGATGGTTCTGCTACCAATTTTGCCGTACCGTTTGAATATCGAACCTGGCTTGATCGATAGTCTTCCTTGCCATTATTAAATGAGTAGGTGCAGTTCGCATAGTCCCAAGCCCACGAGAAACAGGTAGTCCACTTATTGAGGTCGACCGCTGTTCCTGAGAATTCTTCCGAAAAATTGAGACTCCAGGTCTTCCCTGCTGAGGGTGTTATATTTGGTTGCGTGATTCCACTCGTTGTTCCAGCTGCAAACTTCACGGCAGTACCCGATGCACCACTCTGCGAAACTTTCGTGGCCGATCCGCCGGTCAGTGTTCCACTCTCTGCTTCAATTGATGCGCCTGGCGTTGCAGCGCGTGTAGTGAAAATCGTAATAAGGCCAATGAGTACAAAAAACAAAATAATCGCCTGTAGTCTGTGCCTGTTAACGAGAGG